>CAJWSS010000034.1:0-12109 GCA_913045915.1 uncultured Alphaproteobacteria bacterium
AAAGCTGTTATGCGCCGCAAGATGGCGCACCTCATCACGCTTTTCGTCTATAATCCTTGCCAGAACATTATCCATCATGGGGTCTCCGCCAGCACCATTACCTGTTGGTGATTGCGACAAGCTT
Organism: uncultured Alphaproteobacteria bacterium; assembly: GCA_913045915.1. Taxonomy (GTDB): domain Bacteria; phylum Pseudomonadota; class Alphaproteobacteria; order Puniceispirillales; family Puniceispirillaceae; genus UBA3439. Next base: position 125 of record CAJWSS010000034.1, read on the forward strand.
GTCCAGTGCGGCGCGGCCGTGACCATCATCAATAGACGCGGTCGCGCGTTTTGCGGCGTCATGTAAATTTGACGCATGCCCACCTGCAACAAGGGCGGCTGCCGCGTTAAATAGGACAATATCCCGGTAAGGGCCGGTCTCACCATCGAGCAGGGCGCGCAAATAATACGCATTATGCGCACCATCGCCGCCGCGCAAAACATCCAATGTGACGGTTGGCAGGCCGATATCCTCGGGCGAAATGGTGAATTCTGTAACGCTACCGTCTTTCAGTTCGGCGACATATGTCGGGCCTGTGGTGCTGACCTCATCTAAACCATCAGCGCCATGCACAACCCAAGCATGCGTGGTGCCAAGCTCTGCCAGAACATGGGCAAAGGGCGCGCAATAGCTCCGGTCATATACGCCTACCATGATACGTTTGACCAATGCCGGATTTGCCAATGGTCCCAGCATATTAAAGATAGTGCGCACCCCAAGTGCGGCACGCACAGGTGCCACATGGCGCATCGCCGCGTGGTGGCGCGGGGCCATCAAAAAGGCAATATTGGCCTCGTCAAGGGCCTGTTTGACTAAAGAAAAATCACAATCAAGTTTGATGCCAAGGGCGGATAACACATCCGCGGCGCCGCTTTGTGACGACACCGCTTTATTGCCATGTTTGGCAACCGGTATGCCGCAACCCGCAACAACAAAGGCGCTGGCTGTTGAAATATTATAGGTGCCAAACCCATCACCGCCGGTGCCAACAATGTCCATGGTCGCGTCGCTGGCGGTGATTGTGGTGGCTTTTTCACGCATCACTGTCGCGGCCGCGGCAATGTCAGCGACCTGTTCGCCGCGCATGCGAAGCGCGATCAGGAAGGCGCCCATCTGTGCTTCGCTTACCTCGCCATTCATGATGTCTTCAAAACATGCGCGAATGGAATCAGGGCCGGGCCGTTCGCCTTGGATCAGGCTTGTGAGGGCGGATTTTATAACGTCAGACATGGAAAATTTCCTGAAAAAAAGACCGCGAATTCGGCCGTGTTGACTATATTGATCCCGCAGGGGCATTGCAAGCCTGCCATAGGCGCGTGGCAAGACAGCCAGCCTTGGCAAGCGCGTGTCTGGTTAATGGCGGTATGCTGGATGAACAATCGAGCATAGGAGAGGGGGATGGGACAAAAACAAATCGTCACCAGAACGCAAATTGCAAAAATGGCGGGAACTGACGTCACGCATTTTCTGAACCAGCGCGCCCGTTTTGCGGCAAAATCGTATGGTGGTCGAGCCGGATTAAAAAATCTCGGGGTTCACCTGATCAATTTGCCAGTTGGTGCCGTGGCGTCGGCATTTCATCGTCATTTATGTGCAGACGAATGTATCTACATTCTTGAGGGAAGCGGCGTGGCACGGATTGGGCCTGATCTGTTCCAAATCGAGGCTGGTGATTTTATCGGCTACCCAGCTGGTGGTGAGGCGCATGATATCCGTAATACCGGTTCAACCCATATGATTTGCCTTGTCGTGGGCCAGCGGCTGGAATTTGATATTATTGATTATCCTGAACAAAACAAACGGTTATATCGCTATGCTGGTCAGCCGCCGGATCTTGTGGATATTGCCGCTGTTAGCCACCCGAGGCTGTCTGATCATCACGGGTAACGATTTTTCAATGATGGGGTATTAATAAGCGGGTGTTTATGCGTGCATCTGCCCGGGGAAACGTTCATCCAATCGCAAAATTTGCGCTTCGAGCTGGTCAAGCTTGTCAAGATTTATCACCTTATGGCCGCAACTATCTAAAAATTGGGCTAAAATGCGGTAACCAGCGACAGATGCAATCGATTCAGGGTGAAATTGCACACCATGCAGTTCGGCGCGGTTATGCGATAGCCCCATGATAGCGCCAGCTTCGGTGCGGGCGGTGACGGTTAAACCCTCGGGGAGGGTGTTTTCGTCCACCACCAGCGAATGATAGCGCGTAACCGGAAATGTGTCTGGACAGAGCGCAAATAGGTCAGACGCTACGTCATTGCTGTGGGTGCGCACAACACGCGATAATTTGCCATGGACCGGTGGGTCAACGCGTTTAATGCTACCGCCAAACGCACATGCTAATGCCTGATGGCCAAGGCAAACACCCAGTAAAGGCAGGCCCGCCTTGTGGCATAGCGTGATCAGTTCAATGGTCATGCCGGCATCTTCGGGGGTGCCGGGGCCAGGCGAAATAATCACCCCTTGTGGCCGTTTCGCGATAATATCACCAGCGGTACAGGCGTCATTGCGGATGATTTCAACATCCGCCCCCAGATCAGACAAAAAATGCCACAAATTCCACGTAAAGCTGTCGTAATTATCGATCAGGATAAACAAGGTCGTGCTTTCTGGCGGGATGCCATGACAGAAAAGAGCGCCCAACGCGCCACATAACATGCGTCATATGTATCAATCCATGCTGTGTCTTTCAACGCTATTGTTACGACTGGCAATAAATATCAGAAATATTTGTGAAAAAAATGTGGTAAAATAAAACCACATATATAATATATTGAAAACAAATGAAAAAATAAATTTTTCTTACAATAATTTATTTGACCTTGGTGAAAAACGCGCCTATAACCCGCGGCAATGATGATCCGTACAGGGTGTCTGGCGGATTATGGACTCAGTGGAGATTGTAACATGCCTTTGCCAAGGACATATGTCGCAACGCCAAAAGACATCGAGAAAAACTGGTTCGTCATTGACGCTGCCGATCTCGTTCTTGGGCGTCTTGCGTCGTTGGTCGCGATGCGGGTGCGCGGAAAGCACAAGCCGACCTATACGCCGAACATGGATTGCGGCGATCATATCATTATTGTGAATGCTGAAAAAGTACGTCTGACCGGAAACAAGCGGTCACAAAAGACCTATTACTGGCACACCGGGTATCCGGGCGGTATTAAAGAGCGGACAGCCGATAAAATTCTGGATGGGCGGTTCCCAGCCCGGGTGATCGAAAAAGCCGTTCAGCGGATGATTCCACGTGGCCCGCTTGGCCGCCAGGCAATGCGTAACCTGCATATCTATGCTGGCCCAAGCCACCCACACGAAGCACAACAGCCTGTCACGCTGGATATTGCCAGCATGAACGACAAGAATAAGAGGTAGTTATGGCCGAAGAAACGCAAAACGCAGACCTTCAAGCTGCAGAGTCAAAAGCCGAAGGCATGGCCGCGCTTGGTGCACTTTCTGGCGATGCGCCAGCCGAAGCCGCACCGCAGGTGCCTGCCGAACCTAAAATTGATAATCTTGGCCGGTCCTATGCGACCGGGCGTCGTAAAGATGCGGCGGCCCGCGTATGGGTCAAGCGTGGCACCGGTCAAATGACCATCAATGGCAAAAATGTCAGCGAATATTTCGCCCGCCCGGTATTGCAAATGATTTTAGCCCAGCCATTTGAGGCGACTGAGCGTCTTGGTGAATTTGATGTCATCGCGACCGTTCGGGGCGGTGGTTTGTCAGGACAGGCCGGCGCAGTGCGCCATGGGATCAGCCGGGCATTGACGCTGTTTGAACCGGGCTTGCGTCCGGCGCTAAAATCAGGTGGCTTCCTGACGCGTGACCCACGTGTTGTTGAACGGAAGAAATATGGTAAGGCAAAAGCCCGCCGTAGCTTCCAGTTCTCCAAGCGTTAAGCCGCGCACCCGATATCATTATTTTTACAGAAAGAGCCGCCTATTTGCGGCTCTTTTTTTATGGGCTGATCGATGAAGCTGATCGCCGCGATTTGCAAATCCATTTGCTGGTGACGCTATGCTATGCGATGGTTTTGTCCTTGATATTGTTTTGAAGTTTAGCGCGAAAGGGGGGCGGCGTGGATAATCGGCTAACCGGTCGTTGCCATTGTGGTGGGGTGGTGTTTGATGTGCCAGCGTCGCTTGATTTTAAGGCGGCGCGGCGCTGTAACTGTTCATTGTGTCGGCGACGTGCCGCGGTGATGGTCAGTTGCCCTCTGGACCAGCTAAATATACAGCAAGGCGACGATTTATTGACGCTTTACCAATGGAACACCCACACCGCACGGCATTATTTCTGCAAGACATGCGGGGTTTATACCTTTCATCAGCGCCGCACTGACCCGTCGGTTTATGGCGTCAACATTGGCTGTTTTGATGATGTTGATGGAACCGCGTTTCATGATGCACCCACCGCAGATGGGGTGTCGCTCTCGCTTGTGTCTCAATGACAGGTCAGCCTTTCGCAATCCTTGGTTTTCACATGTTGTTATTATGTTGACAATTTGTCGATAAATTATCAACGTGAGGAAATATTGGTGCGTGTTACCCGGTGGAATGAGCGGAGATGCGGTAATGAATGAGATGACAAACCGAGACAAATCTGGATGGCAGTTTTGGGTGGATCGCGGCGGCACATTCACCGATCTTGTGGCATGCCGGCCAGATGGTCAGTTAGTCACGCATAAATTGCTTTCAGAAAATCCAGAAGCCTATGATGATGCGGCATTACAGGGTATCCGCGATTTAATGGGGGTGGCGTCAGACGCGCCATTGCCCGCAGACCAGATTGATGCCATTAAAATGGGCACAACGGTGGCGACCAATGCCTTGCTGGAACGCAAGGGGGACCGCACGTTGCTTGTCGTCACCCGTGGCTTCCGCGATCAATTGCGTATCGCCTATCAGGCGCGCCCGCGTTTGTTTGACCAGCATATTATATTGCCAGAAATGCTGTATGAGCGAATTGAAGAGGTCACTGAACGGGTTGATGCCAATGATAATATCATTGTGCCGCTTGATTTGGATGATTTAAAACCACGCTTACAATCAGCCTATGATGATGGCATCCGCGCCATTGCGATTGTGTTGATGCATGGTTACCGGGTGACAACGCATGAAGAAAAAATTGCGGCGCTGGCCAAAACCATTGGCTTTAGCCAAATTTCGACAAGTCATGCCACAAGCCCGATGATCAAATTTGTTGGGCGCGGTGACACCACTGTCGCTGACGCTTATTTATCGCCCATTTTGCGGCGGTATATCGACCGTTTGGCAACAGATCTCGATGGGTCTGCGCAGACGAAATTGCAGATGATGCAGTCAAATGGTGGGCTAACCGATGCGGCCCTGTTTCAAGGCAAGGACGCAATTTTGTCGGGGCCGGCTGGGGGGATTGTTGGCGCAGTAAAAACCGCAAAACAGGCCGGATTTGACAAGGTCATCACCTTTGATATGGGGGGCACATCAACTGATGTTGCGCATCATGACGGCGGCTATGAACGTGTGTTTGATACGATGGTTGCTGGCGTGCGGATTCATGCCCCGATGTTGTTGATCCATACGGTGGCGGCTGGTGGTGGGTCTTTATGCCGGTTTGATAATGGACGGTTTCAAGTTGGCCCGGAAAGCGCTGGGGCTAATCCGGGCCCGGCCTGTTATCGGCGTGGCGGGCCGTTGGCTGTGACTGATTGCAATGTGATGCTTGGCAAATTACAGCCCAAATTTTTTCCGTCTGTGTTTGGGCCTAATCAAGACGAACCGCTTGATCCGGCGCCGGTCAAACAACAATTTGCGGCTTTGGCCAAAGACATTGCCAACACCAGCGGGGTTGAGTTAACCGCCGAGTCGATTGCCAGTGGTTTTTTGAAAATTGCGGTTGAAAATATGGCTAATGCCATCAAGAAAATTTCTGTACAGCGTGGCTATGATGTCACCGATTATGCGTTGCAATGTTTTGGTGGGGCAGGTGGCCAGCATGCCTGCTTGATTGCAGATGTTTTGGGCATGACAACCGTTCTAATCCACCCATTTGCTGGGGTGTTATCTGCCTATGGGATGGGGCTTGCCGATGTGACAGCGCTCCGCGAAAAATCAATAGAAGCCGCGCTTGATGACGCGCTTATTGATACGCTGCAGAGAGAACTTGACCGGTTAGCCGCTGACACGCAGGCTGAACTGAGGCGGCAAGACATAGCCGCAGATCGTATTGAGACGCATCTTTTTGTGCATGTGCGCTATGACGGCTCGGATACGGCTTTGCCGGTCCCATTTGGCAGTCTGGCCGAAATGCAATCAGCCTATGATGCGGCGTATCAGTCCAGATTTGGGTTTTTAATGCCCGGCAAGGGGCTGGTCGCCGCCATGGTATCGGTTGAATCCATTGGTCACACATTTCAATTGGACAGCGCGAAAATTTCTGCCGCTAGCACCGCCCCACAGGCAGATGATGTGATCACTGCCTATATGGCTGATAATTTTGTTGAAACACCTGTGTATCACCGTGAAAAAATCATGGCGGGCCAGCGCGTGTCGGGGCCGGCCTTGATTATCGAAGCCACTGGGACAAATGTGATTGAACCTGGTTGGCAAGCTGAAATGACACCCATTGGTAATTTGGTGGTGCGGCGCGTTGTGCCATTGCAACGCCGTCAAGCCATTGGCACGGACTGTGATCCGGTGATGCTGGAAGTGTTTAACAATCTGTTTATGTCGATTGCCGAACAGATGGGATATACGTTGCAAAATACCGCTCTGTCGGTGAATGTGAAGGAACGGCTTGATTTTTCCTGTGCTATTTTCGATGCCACTGGGGCGTTAATTGCCAATGCCCCGCATATGCCAGTCCATTTAGGGTCAATGGGTGAGTCGGTACGAGCCGTATTGCGTGACAATGCAGGGAAAATTGCGCCTGGTGATGCCTATGTGCTGAATAATCCGTATAATGGCGGTACGCACCTGCCTGATATTACCGTTGTGACGCCGGTATTTGAGTCGGCGAATAGCGATCACATCTTGTTTTTTGTCGCCTCACGCGGTCATCACCCTGATGTTGGTGGGCGTACCCCGGGTTCAGCACCGCCAGATTCGGCGCATATTGTCGAAGAGGGCGTGTTGATCAATAATTTTAAATTGGTCGACCAAGGCACATATCGAGAAGCTGAAATGCGCGCGGTGTTAACCGGTGCAAAATATCCAGCCCGTAACCCAGAACAAAATATCGCCGATTTGCGGGCACAGCTAGCGGCGAATGAAAAGGGCGTTCGTGAACTCCATAAAATGGTTGGTCAATATGGGTTGGACACAGTGATCGCCTATATGGGGCATGTGCAAGATAATGCCGAAGAGTCTGTCCGCCGGGTGATTGACCGGTTAAAGACCGGCAAATTTACCTATCCAATGGATAATGGCCAACAGGTGCAAGTGGCGATTTCTATCAATAAGACAGATCGCTCTGCCATTGTCGATTTCACCGGCACAAGCCCGCAAAGCCCCAATAATTATAATGCGCCGGCGGCTGTATGTAGGGCAGCAGTTTTGTATGTTTTCAGAACATTAGTGGCTGAAGATATACCAATGAATGAAGGGTGTCTGAAGCCAGTTAAGATCATTTTGCCTGAAGATTGCATGTTAAATGCGCAATATCCGGCGGCGGTTATTGCCGGTAATGTTGAAACATCTCAAATTGTGACAGACACGCTGTATGGGGCTTTGGGTGTCATGGCAGCGGCACAAGGCACGATGAATAATTTCTTTTATGGCAATGCGACCTACCAATATTATGAGACGCTGTGTGGTGGGTCTGGTGCTGGTCCTGATTTTGATGGCACTGATGCGGTGCATACGCATATGACGAATAGCCGTTTGACCGACCCTGAAGTTTTAGAATGGCGCTATCCGGTATTGCTGGAGAGTTTTGAAATTCGGCACGGGTCCGGCGGTGCGGGTGCACATAACGGTGGCAACGGGGTGCGGCGGCGTCTGCGGTTTTTGGAAACTATGGAAGCGGTTATTCTGGCCAATCATCGCACGGTTCCCCCTTATGGCATGAATGGTGGGGCGGCTGGTGCGGTTGGCCGCAATTGGGTCGAGCGGACAGATGGCACAATTGATGAATTTGGCGCCACCGGGTTGCGTGAAATGGCACCTGGTGATGTGTTTGTGATCGAAACCCCGGGGGGTGGCGGGTTTGGGAAAGCCGGTCAGAAGCCGAAGGAATAGACAGATGACGAAGCAACAACCAGACCATCTGCCAAAACGCGCGGATCAACCGCATAAACGTATTGTGTCCTCATCGCATCTTGTTTCGGAACGAGCCGCCGAACTAAGCGAAGTTGAATATGGTTTAATCGTCGCCTCCAATGCCTTTGGCATGTGGATGGTCAAAGCCATGGCGGCGGCATTGGCTGAAATGGACCTAAGCGCCGATCTTGGCGTATTGGATATATTATGTTTGCATTCGGTCAATCATCGTGGGCGCGCCAAAAAATTGGCCGATATTTGTTTTAAGCTAAATGTTGAAGATAGCCACACGGTCAATTACGCGCTGAAAAAACTGGTTAAATATGGGCTGGTGCAATCAGAAAAACAGGGCAAAGAGGTGTTTTACGATACCACAGGGCGCGGTGAGGCGTTATGTATGGCGTATCGGGATATACGCGAGTCCTGTTTGGTTGATGAATATGCCGCGTTTGACGGTACAAGTGGTAAACTGAATGCGGCAAGCTTGAGTGACGTCGCGCGGCAACTCAGATTACTGTCCGGGCTATATGATCAAGCTGCCCGCAGTGCAACCAGTTTTTAAGCTGTAGATTTTTGATAATATGGACAGTGAATGTGCCAGAGACCCTGCCAGAGACCTTGCCAGAGAAAGTCCAAGTCGTTACATCTTGACCGGCAATAACTGCCACATAAATTTATTCGGTTTCCGATAGCTTGAGTGATCACGCCATGTCCCAAAATATATCTCCTTTGAAAATTGCGATTGCCGGCCTTGGTGTTGTAGGCGGTGAGGTTGCGCGGCAACTCATGCACAGACAACAACAATTGGCGCTAGCAAGTGGACGGGCGTTGCAATTGGTCGCGGTAAGTGCGCGTTCTGCTACTGCCGATCGTGGGTTTTCGATGGACCAGATTGACTGGCACGACAATGCCATTGAGTTAGCTGGCCGCGATGATGTCGATGTCATCATTGAAATGATTGGCGGCAGTGAAGGGGTAGCTCTAGACCTCACACGGGCGGCCTTAAAAAATGGTAAGCATGTCATTACCGCGAATAAGGCGATGATCGCCCATCATGGGGCAGAACTTGCCAGCCTTGCCGAGGATCATAATTGTTATTTGCTGTTTGAATCGGCTGTTGCTGGCGGTATCCCGGCGGTGAAAACCCTGCGTGAGGGGCTTGCCGGCAATGATATGAGCCGGATTGCCGGTATTTTAAACGGTACATGCAACTATATTCTGACCACGATGGAACAAACTGGTGAGGATTTTGCCGATGTGCTGGCTGATGCCCAGCGCCTTGGTTATGCCGAGGCAGAACCGAGTTTTGATGTGGATGGGATAGATGCGGCGCATAAACTCACCATTTTGGCGGCGATAGCCTTCGGTCAAAAACCAGATTTTGCCGCGGCGTCAATTCAGGGGATCCGTGAGGTGTCGGCGGTGGATTTTGCGTTTGCCAATCAATTGGGATTTCGGATCAAACTTGTAGGGGTGGCCGCGCCCGGGCAAGTGCCACGCATGCAAACCTGTTTGTTGCCGCTGAGCAGTCAGCTGGCCAAGGTCAATGGCGTTTTGAATGCGGTTGAATTTTATGGTGACCCGGTCGGTAGTGTAATCGCTATTGGCCCCGGTGCTGGTGGCGGGGCAACATCTTCGGCTGTGTTGTCTGATATTATTGATATTGCGCATGACCGGGGCGGGATGCCGTTTGGACGCCCAGTTGCCCAGCTTGTCGACAGTGCTGATCAGGTAGGGGCGGCGATGGCTGATATGCCATTTTATGTGCGTCTGATGGTTGTTGATGAACCCGGCGTGTTGGCGGGTGTCACTGGCATTTTGCAAAACCATAAAATTTCAGTTGAATCATTGATCCAGCAAGGGCGCGCGCCGGGCGATGTTGTTGCGTTGGTCATGACAACACATGAAACTGCTGAAAACACTCTGGCAAAGGCGCTTGATGAAATGGCAAGCCTGCCAAGCGTGAAAGCCAAACCAGTGGCTATGCCGATTTTTTCAGCTGATCAGGAGTGACCATGGCGGGTGACGCCATGCTGGGCATTGTAAAATCTGCAAGTGGCGCCCGTTGGGTGTCAGCAAAAACGGCGTTATCTGCTTCTGAGATTGACCGCCACGCCGCGGCACTTAGTGAAACGATTGATGATTTACCCCTGCCGATTGCGCGCATTATGGCGGCGCGTGGTTTAACCCGCGATACAATAGACGCCTATCTTGAACCGCGTCTTCGTGATTTGTTGCCTAACCCCTCATATTTCAAAGATCTGGATAAGGCCGCTGAACGGTTGGCAGATTGTGTCGAAGATGGAGCGCCCATTGGTATTTTTGGCGATTATGATGTTGATGGGGCCGCCGCCGCCGCCCTGCTGTTAATGGTAATGCGTCAGCTTGGCGTGGTGTGCGATGTACATATCCCTAACCGGTTCAGCGAGGGATATGGGCCAAATGCCGATGCGCTTATGGCGTTGCAGGCAAAAGGCGCGTCTTTGCTTGTTACCGTTGATTGCGGCATCACCGCGCACGCACCGTTGGCCGCGGTGGCGAAGACTGGCATGGATGTGATTGTCATTGACCATCATATCGCTGGGCCAGAACTGCCAAAAGCCCATTCAGTGGTCAATCCAAACCGGTTGGATGAGGATGGTGACTATGGGTATCTATGTGCGACAAGTGTGGTGTTTATTGTCATTGCCGGCATTCTGCGTACATTGCGCCAACGTGGATATTTTACCAAAACACGAACCGCCCCGGATCTTCTCAATCACCTCGATTTGGTAGCACTGGCCACCATTTGTGATGTTGTGCCCTTGATCGGGTTGAACCGGGCCTTTGTGCGACAGGGGCTTAAAGTGATGGCACAGCGTTATCATCACGGATTGGCCAAACTTGCGGATATCGCTGGTGTCAATGACGCGCCAAATGCCTATGCGCTGGGGTTTCTAATAGGACCGCGCATTAATGCCGCTGGGCGACTTGGCGCCTCTGATCTTGGCGTTCAATTGCTTTCTGCCAGTGATCCTGAAACAGCGGCTGGCTTGGCCTTGCGACTTGATGATTTGAACAAGGAACGCCGCCAAATCGAAGAGGCGGTGCGGCTGGTGGCCCTCGATCGTGCGGCGCACAGCCCGCATCATGTGATCATTTTGGCTGATGAAGGCTGGCATGAAGGGGTTATTGGGATTGTTGCTGGCCGGGTGCGTGAACGTTATGGCAAGCCAGCCATGATCATTTCCATGGGGCCGGATGGCGTTGGTAAGGGGTCAGCACGCGGTATTGCCGGATTTCGGCTAGGCAATGCGGTGATTGCGGCGCATCAGGCCGGTATTATTGAAGGCGGAGGTGGGCATGATATGGCGGCTGGATTCAGTGTGCGCGCCAGCCAGATTGCCGCATTTCAAGCCTTTATGGATGAACGGTTTTTAGCCGAATTTAATGGGGTTGCACCGCAAGTGTCACATACTGCCAGCGCGGTTTTGAGTGTGGCAGGGTGCCAGCCGGTGATTGCCGATTGGCTGGATAAAATGGGGCCATTTGGCAGTGGCAATGCCGAACCTAGATTTGTGCTACCTGATTGCCGGGTAAAATCAGCCCGGCGTGTTGGCGGCGATGGGGCGCATCTTTCGTGCCGCCTCGATGATGGCAGTGGGGTGATCAATGCGATTGCCTTTCAAGCTGGTGGCACAGCCGTTGGCAAGGCCATCGAAGCGGCGATGAATGGAGATTATTTGCATATTCTTGGCCGCGTCAGACGTGACCGATTTCGTGGGGGCAACGCCATGCAGATAGAAATTGATGATGTCGCTGAACCAAGGTTGGCGGCGGGCTATAACAGATAATGTGTTAAATTGCGCTTTTCATGCGAAAAGCCGCTTGATTTGAAGACCGGTTTTGACTAAGACAAGCCTCACTGGCTTTGCAACTGATGTCCCGTTCGTCTAGAGGCCTAGGACACCGCCCTTTCACGGCGGCAACAGGGGTTCGAATC
>CAJWSS010000035.1:0-11974 GCA_913045915.1 uncultured Alphaproteobacteria bacterium
ATGGTGGCGATTGCGGACGTATCGCATTATGTAAGGCCGGGATCGGCGCTTGATCGCGAAGCCCAACTACGCGGCAATTCTGTTTATTTGCCAGACCGTGTCGTGCCTATGTTACCCGAAGCGATCTCAAATGATTTATGCTCGCTTCGCCCGCATGAGGACCGCGCCGCAATGGTCGCCGATGTGATCATTGATCAAGACGGTCATAGACAGTCTATTAAAATCGAACGCGCTATCATCACATCGCATGCCAGACTGACATATGACCAGGTGCAGGCGGTTTATGATGGGACAATTGACGAGGCTGATTGCGCGGTGCCGCATGGCGCATTGCACAGTTTATTTGGGGCATGGCGGGCGCTGACGATTGACCGTGAAAAGCGCGCGCCATTGGCACTAAACTTAAAAGAACGCCGCGTCATCATGGCCGACGACAATACCCCGATCCGCATTGAGCAACGATCGCAGAATGAAGCTCAACGCCTGATTGAAGATTTTATGATCACGGCGAATGTGGCGGCAGCAGACCGATTAATTGCCGCAGAAAAATTATGTGTATTTCGGGTTCATGACACACCAGATCCGAAAAAAGCTGCCAGCCTTGCACAATTGGCCGAAGCCATCGGTGCGCATTTCACAGTTGGGCAGGTTTTGCGACCCCACCATTTCAATCAAATTTTGCAAGCCGCAAACCGCACCGTCGATATGACCACAATCAATGAAGCGGTTTTACGCATTCAGGCAAAAGCTAACTACTCAATTGATAATATTGGTCATTTTGGCTTAGCATTGCGCAATTATGCTCATTTTACATCACCAATAAGGCGCTATGCTGATTTATTGGTGCATCGTGCATTAAATGATGCAGCTACAAAAAACAGCCAACCAAAAGATGGTCTTGTTGGCATTTTGCCAGGCCAGATAGCCGAAATTTGTACCCATATTTCAGAAACCGAGGCCAATGCCGCCGCAGCTGAACGCCGGACAATTGACCGGTTTGTGGCCGCCCTGTTTGAAACCCGACTCGGCGACGTCTTAGACGGCATTATTATTGCCATCACCAGTTTTGGTGCTTTTATTCGAATTGATGATGGGGCGGCTGATGGGCTGTTGCCGCTACACGCCTTGCCCGATGATTTTTACGATTATCACGAATCAAATAACCGTTTGGAAGGCCGACATACTGGATGGCTATTTGCCGCCGGTGATGAGGTAAAAGTTAAAATTATCGACGTTACCGCTATTTCCGGCGGCATTTTGCTTGATTGGGTTGACGGTGGCAGAATTGACAAAAGCGCGTCACGAAACCAGACGGCACGGCGCCGGCGGTCATCATCATCCGCGTCACGCAAAAAGGCGGCAAAGCAACGATCAAGCAAATCAAAAAGACGCTAATGCAGACTTGACATTTTGTCATTTTTACCGCAGGTTGCGCGCAGTTTTTCAGTGACAGCCGGAAATTCGGCAACGATGTGTCACATGGCATCAAGGAGTATGTGTCATGGCGAAGCCAGCGACCCTGCAGATTAAACTCGTAAGCACAGCCGACACTGGCTATTTTTACGTGACCAAAAAGAACCCACGCACCAAGCCTGAAAAGCTTGAATTGAAAAAATATGACCCGCGTGCGCGCAAACATGTGATTTTCCGCGAGAGCAAAATCAAATAAATTTTGCGCGTGCCGAAAGGACAGCCATGTCCGTTGGCATTCATATAGACACTGATTTTATAAGCACCGCCACCCTGTCTAGTGGCGGTGATTTTGTTTTTTACGAACAAATTGAAACGCCTGTTCATGACGCTGGCGCGCTATGCCGGCACATCGCTGAACTTGTCGCCAAATCAGGCGCCGATCCAGCCGCCGCAGTGAGCGTGGCCATAAATACCGGGTTTGGCGCCCAGCCGTCACCACCAAATAGCCCGGCTGTTCTGGCCAAACTTGATATCAAATCAGCCCTGCAAGCCAGCCTTGGCCGACCAGTTGACTGCATCGCACCAGCGCAGGCCTATGCATTGTATGAGGCGCATTTTGGTGCGGCACAAACAACTGGCGTTGCCTGTCTGCTATATCTGGATCAAAACGTGACTGGCGGCGTGACATTTGGCCAAACTCTCTGGAAAGGCGGCAATCGTCTGGCTGGTGCTTGGGGACATATGCCGCTTGGCTGGCCAGTGCCGCACGAGCTTGATGGCAAAGACTGTTGGTGTGGGCGCACCGGATGCCTTGAATCATTTATTTCCGCCAAGGGCGTCGAAGCCGACTATCTGGCGTCAACCGAGACCGCACGCACAATCGATGACATCGCCAGAGCCGCCAGTCAAAATGACATTGTTGCCGAGAGCGTTTTGCAAGTTTTGGATGATCGCATCGGCCGGGCCACAGCCATGCTGGTCAATATGCTTGACCCGGACATTATTACGCTGGCGGGCCGCGTTGCCAACCTTGACCGGCTTTATGTCAATGTACCACGTAAATGGCCCGGCTATACATTTACCGGAAAATCAGCGACGAAACTTGTTCGCGCCTCACGGGGGACTGACGCCATTGTCGCCGGGGCCTGTATGCACGCCAAAATGGCCAACAGCAAAGATTTTGGTGAATAGCCGTCAGCCTTATGGCACGAGCTTCACTGACAAACCGGCGAGTCAACCGCCTCAATCGTCACCAGACCGGCAATAATGCTAAAATCGCCGTAGTTGATTTCATATTGCCGCACAACACCATTTGGTTGGAGCCAGTACTGAATCTCATATTCGGGTTCAACTTCAGTGGCCGCCGGTTTGAAATAAGCAATTTGCACAGGCCAGAATCCGTCATCATCTAAAGTGCCTAAATCAACATCCGCCTTGTCCCCCTGCCAGCCACCAATCACCGTGTTTGTGGTTAGCAAGGCATCATCTGGTTCAGCACCAGCGAACACCGATGCCGCCAGAATTTTACCACCATCGCCAGCTTTGTTAATGATGGCGCGTATGTGTTGCATGGGAAAATAGGTGTTTTTAGGTAGCGTTATGTTGCTTTCAGCATCCAGCATAAAGACAGCTTTGCCGCCATCATCATCAATCTCGGCATAACCGCCGAAATCCTTATCATCCTGAAAACTGCTTTGTTCAGCAATATCAAAACTATATTGGTCGCCAGCTTCTGATTCCCAAGATTCAAAATGCGAAATAATCCGATCAATGCGCCCGTCGCCATTGCCAAATTCAATCATATAATCCTCGGCAGACCGCCACCCGTCACAATCCCTTTCAAGGATAAAAGCAGACCGACCCGACACAGATTGCACAACGGCATTTTTATCTGCCTGCCCCATGCGCATTTCATAAAACGCACGGTGACCCGCAATATTTGCCGCATGAGCCGCCCCACTCGCAACGCCAAGCATGAACACCACCGACCCGGCGGCATATTTGGTAATTTTAAACATGATTTACATGTAGGGGTGAATTCCGGGCAAATCAATATGTTTACCTTTGCCTTGCGTTGATTTTGCCTTATACCTGCAGCCAACATAATCGAGGATTCCAATGAAACGCCATGCTGACACGGCGCCGCAAGATCGTAGCCATGCGGCGCAGGTGAATATCATCACCGACAATGCCGCCTTGCGCAAACTTGCAGACCAATTTCAAAACGCGCCATTTTTAGCTGTCGATACCGAGTTCATGCGCGAACGCACCTATTATCCACAGCTGTGCCTAGTGCAAATCAGTGATGGCACCACCGCCGTTGCCATTGACCCGCTGGCAAAGGGGTTGGACCTAGCCCCCCTATGGGCGCTGATGCGTGATAGCGCCATTGTGAAGGTGTTTCATGCTGGCCAGCAGGATATGGAAATTTTTCTGCATCAGATGGGGCAATTACCAGCGCCAATCTATGATACGCAACTGGCCGCAATGGTATGTGGTCTTGGCGATCAGGTTGGGTATGACAAGCTTGTCAAATCCATGCTGGGCATTGATATCGACAAAACATCACGTTTTACCGATTGGTCAAAGCGGCCACTTAGTAACAGACAGATCACCTATGCGCTTGATGATGTGATTTATCTGGCGCAGCTGTATCCGCAGATGAAAAAACATATTGCCGATAATGGGCGGACTGATTGGCTTGATGAAGAATATGCAAAATCAAATGACCCCGCCACCTATGTGACCGCACCGCAGGATGCATGGCGGCGGTTAAAAATCCGCAATATGCGCGCGCCGGCCTTGCGCCGCTTGATGCATCTTGCCGCTTGGCGCGAGACTGAGGCACAGCAACGTGACTTGCCACGCAACCGGGTATTGCGCGATGAAACATTGATTGATCTGGCTGGCAGTAACCCGAAAACGCTCGAGGATTTCAGCGCTATTCGCAATTTCCCCGGCGGCAAAGATGGCAAATTGGCCCCGCCAGTTTTAAAAATATTGCACAAAGTTGCCGCATTGCCAGACAGTGACTTGCCCGCACCGCTGTCGCATTCTCATGTGAAAAAGCCACCCGCCGCGATCATGGAACTTCTGCGGGTTCTGCTGAAACATGTCACAGACGAACAAAATATCGCCCCGCGCTTGATCGCTTCAGCGGATGACCTTGAACTGTTGGCACGCGATGATAACGCGCCTATTCGGGCACTGGCAGGCTGGCGCCGTGAGGTTTTTGGCGCCGCCGCCCTTAAACTCAAAAATGGCGAGATGGCCTTGGCAGTTAAAAATGGGCGCATTCGTCTGATCACTGACATTGACCCGGCGGGCTAAATTTTCGGTTGCGGCGTGACCGGGTCACAATGTGCTGTTGAAACTGCCCCCATCGATCAGAATATTCTGGCCTGTCAAATAGCCGGAATGCGCACTGCACATCCATGCACAGGCAAAGCCAAATTCATGGATTTCACCAAGCCGTTTTGTCGGGTTTCTTTTTTCCAGCATATCACGCGCCGCCGCCAGGCTGATATTCTCATTTTTGGCAGTGTTGGCGATGATGGTTTCAATCCGGTCGGTATTATACTGACCGGGTAGCAACCCATTTACCGTAACGTTGTGCTGGGCCACCTGACGGGCCAGTCCCCCACAAAACCCAGTCAGTGCCGCCCTCGCCCCGTTTGACAGGCCAAGCGCCGGAATCGGCGATTTTACCGAGCCAGAGGTAATATTGACAATCCGTCCAAATTTTTGGTCGATCATCGGATCAATCACCGCTTGAATCAGCGCAAAAGCTGTCAGCATATTGGCGTCTAGGGCGGCGATCCATGTATCGCGTGTCCAGTCTCTGAAATCGCCGGGGGGAGGACCGCCTGCATTATTCACAAGAATATCAACTCGTCCTGCCGCATCCAGAATTTCGGCACGCCCTTCTTCCGTTGTCACATCACAGGCAACTTCGGTAATTTCAACACCATGTTTTTTGCGCAATTGATTGGCCGATTCATGCAAGCGATCAGCCCCGCGTGCGCACATCACAAGATTAACCCCAACCGCTGCCAACGCATTTGCACAGCCAAATCCAAGTCCTTTGCTCGATGCACATACGATGGCTTTTTTGCCGGCAATACCAAAATCTAATCCAGACATAATTTACTTCTTTCTTTATTTGAGACCAAAATGAAGAGCCAAGACACCACCAGCCTTATTTAGTCAGGTGGGGCCTCTATATCGTGAAGAACAAGCCGGGCCAAACCAACCGATAATGGTTTTTTCTCGGCAATTGACCGTCGATCAAGCGCGGCCGCGATTTTAAGAACAGCGTGAAACGACCGTTCCATCCGGCTGACCAAATAGGTCAGCATGGCAGGCGGCGCCAGAAGTTGCCGGTCGGTAAAATATTTTTCAAGCAAGGCATAGACCAGCGCATCATCAGGCAGGTCAATTGACGCCATCGCCACCCCCCGCATACGTGACCGCAAATCAGCAAGATCCCAGCGCATTTGGGCCACGGGTTGTTCAGACAGCATTAAAATCCCGCCAGCTTGACTGTCACACCTGGTGAACAAGTGAAATAATGCGTCTTCCGGCCAATCAAAGACGCCATCAATTTTGTCGAGAATAACAAGCGGCACATCCGCATCAGTCATTATCGCGGCCAGTGCCGCCGGATGATCGCAAAGACGCGCCCCGCACATGTCCTGCCAAATTGCCGCCAGATGCGATTTGCCAGCCCCCGCCGGGCCAACCAGATTCAGACTATGCCCGGGTTTTGGCCAGTCAGGCCAACGATTTATCCATGCCGCCGCCAGCCTATTGCAGTCACTAATGATAAAATCATCCCGCCCCTGTAATTTTGGGAACGGCATTTCCAGCGGCATCTGTTGCATCTTGCGTGTCATCACATCACCAGCATCGCTCATTCATTGCCCGTCTGATTTTGCAATGATGGATATGACGTCACCTGTATCAACAAGCGCCAAATCATGTGACGCCAGCGCATTTTTCAAGGCTTCTCTTGACCCGACCAAGGCCAGCGAAACGCTACCACCATCGGAGTCCAACGTCCGGATGGTCACATTTTTGATCACCGCCACCTGTTGCAACGCCGCCAACCGGTCAGACCATTGTTTCACAGATGTTACCGGCACATCGACCAGCAAATAACCTGTCGCGTTACTATCGATAAGATTGGCATTGCGCCATGACCCTTCAATCCGATCAAGAATGGATTGCCGCGTTGCATCAAGTTGCGCGTTATCAGATTTACCAAGCTTTATGCCTGACAGGCTTGAAATGGTGGTGATTGGCTGTCCAGTTTTGTCGAACAAGCGCGCCTCAACATCGACAACGCGTTTGCTTCCCTCATAATCAAGCGTGGCGGCGACAACCAAAACCTGTTCGGCTTTAGCGATACGGGCGGCGGCGGCCAGTTTGATAGGGTCAGCCGCCAGAAGATCAGTGCCACGAAAACGTCGCTCATGCGTCAGGCTATGCGGTAAACGCCGCAAGCTGACAAGGCCGTCATATTTATCTACCGCATCATGCCAGCCAACAATCCAGCTATTATTTTTCAACCACGCGCTGGTACCATCCGGGTCTTTCCAGACGGGCAGTAGTAAAATTGGCGGGCTTTGTAGTTCCGCCCATTGCAAACCAGCCTGTTGCATGGCGGTACGCATCCGTTCGGCATCAAAACAAAAATCCAGCCGCGCGATATAGCGTTTTTCGAGATTCTTTTCCTCGATAATATGCACAAAATCAGTAAAGGCGTCATAAGAATGCGCCGCGGCAAAATTGGCTTGATCTTCATTTGATAACAAAACGCGGTTCAACACTTGCTGAAAAGCTGTTTGTGCGGCGGCATCAACGCCTGTTTGCCGTGCTTCAGCGGCGGTAGCGGCCATTTTGTCAATGGCAATGCTGGCGGCGCCGAATACCGGTTCGTCACAACGATTGGCCATTTTTGCGATTGCCGGGGGTGTGGCTGTCAGGCATATCATCACCATCACAACAAGACAGGTCACCCGGCAAGTCATGTGTGTGATGAATTTTGAAATTTTGTGAAAGATTAATGCTGGATGCATATTGTCAAATGCCTATTATACTGAAGATGAAATCATACCAACCGCCATATTGTTATATCACCCCTATCGATTGAGGCCAGCATGTCTATCCGACAAAAACAACCAAAACCCCTAAAATATAGCGATGCTGGTGTCGATATTGATGCTGGTGACGCGCTGATTGGTGATATTGCCCCGCATGCCAAACGTACACGGCGTGCCGGTGCGGAGTCTGATCTTGGCGGATTTGGCGGGCTGTTTGACCTGAAAGCGGCCGGTTTTACCGACCCGGTTCTGGTCGCCGCAACCGATGGTGTTGGCACCAAGCTTGAACTTGCCAAACAGACCGGTCTGCATCGCGGCATTGGCATTGATTTGGTGGCTATGTGCGCGAACGATATTCTGGCACAAGGCGCAATGCCGTTGTTTTTTCTTGATTATTTTGCGACCGGAAAACTAGATCGTGGCATGGCAACCGAAGTGATTGCCGGCATTGCTGATGGCTGTCTTTTGGCAGATTGCGCGCTGATTGGCGGCGAAACGGCGGAAATGCCGGGCATGTATCCGGCTGGCAGTTATGATCTGGCCGGATTTTGTGTTGGTGCCGCCGAACGTGGCAGTTTGCTCTCGCCCGGACAGCCAAAAGCCGGGGATGTCGCCATCGCCTTGCCATCATCAGGTGTGCATTCAAATGGCTATTCTTTGGTACGAAAAATCATTGAATTGTCAGGGGCGGCTCTGGATACGGCTCCCCCTTTTGATAGCACCGCCGCCACATTGGGCGATGCTGTCATGGCGCCCACACGGATTTACCAGAAGGCCGCAGCCATCGCGCTACAAATTGGTGGGGTCAATGGCATTGTCCATGTCACTGGTGGCGGCTTAATAGAAAACCCGCCCCGCGTCTATCATGATGATGTCGCATTAAAGATCGATTGTGCGGCACGGCCATTGCCGCCTATTTTTGCTTGGTTGCGTGATCAAGGCGCCATGGAGTTACAGGAATTGGCACGCACATTTAATTGCGGCATGGGCCTGCTGATTTTCGTTGATAGCGGCAAGTCTGACGCGGTGTTAACAGCCTTGCAAAACGGTCCTGAGCCAGATGCGTGGGTTGCCGGAAAATTGACCCACCGCACTACGAGCAGTGCTGTTTTGCTTGATCACAGCGATAGCTGGCTGGGGCAGTAATGCTTCAACTTGCCGTCCTTATTTCTGGCCGCGGCAGCAATATGGTGAAACTTGCCGAGGCCATCGAGACAGACCAACTTGATGCACGTATCGCTATTGTGATCAGTAACCAGCATTGTGCTGGACTCGCCCATGCGGCAAATTTAGGCATTGAAACAAAAGTCATTGAACGGCGAAATTTTACCACGCGGCAGGCGCATGATGCGGCCATCCAAGATGCTATAACATCATCATCTGCTGATTATGTCTTTTTGGCGGGATATATGGCCATTCTTGGCGCTGAATTTACCAAAGCGTTTGCTGGTAAATTGATCAATATTCACCCGTCACTTCTGCCTGAATTTAAGGGCCTTGACACGCATCAACGTGCGATTGAGGCACAGGCCAGACAGCATGGCGCAACTGTCCATCTCGTTACCGCAGAGCTGGATGACGGCCCCATCATTCTGCAAGCCGAGCTGTCAATTTTGCCTGATGATGATGCAGATCGCCTAGCCGCACGCGTGTTACAGCTCGAACATCATCTCTATCCTTTTGTGCTAAAATGCCTGTGCGAGGGGCATCTGACCCTCGCCGCGGACCAAGTAAACTGGCACAGCCCGGATCTTGCGCTACAGTCATTGTCTGCTGATCGCCGCCTCATCAAAGCACTGAAATGGCCAAAGCACTGACAATGATCGCGACGATTTGTCAGTTGATTTGCACCGCTATTTCGGCCATATATCTGACATGAGATGTGATCACAGGCCGAAACAGCCACGGGTGCATCAGAAGAATTTACAGGGGAGCATCGCGAAATGGATACCAGTTCATTTGATAAACAGGCCAAACAGCATCTGAAAGTTTATGAAAATGTGATGTTTGCGGCAAAAATCTGCATCGTCGCTATCATTGTCACCTTGGTGATCATGGCTGCCACGCTGGTATAAAACCGGCGGCAATAGACAGCAAAAGGCGGGATAATCCCGCCTTTTTTATTATGATGTACATTTGTTTAAGGCAATGACACGCGGGTCATGCGTTATGATGTGATTTCACACCCGGCAAAGAAATAGCCGATTTCGATGGCCGCATTTTCTGGGCTATCTGACCCATGCACCGAATTCGCCTCGATTGATTCAGCAAAATCTTTGCGAATTGTGCCATCAGCCGCATCAGCCGGGTTGGTAGCGCCCATCACCTCACGGTTGGCGGCAACAGCATTTTCACCCTCAAGCACCTGCAAAACCACCGGGCCAGATGTCATAAAGGCAACCAGATCATTATAAAATGGGCGTTCTGCATGCACTGCGTAAAATGCCTTGGCTTCAGCTTCGGTCAGCTGTTTGCGCTTTTGTCCAACAATACGAAGACCAGCCGCTTCGAGCCGAGCATTGATTTGACCGGTAAGATTACGGCGTGTTGCATCAGGTTTGATAATTGAGAAGGTTCTTTCGATAGCCATTATGCATCCTTTGGTTTAGGGGCCCGGCCGACCTTGTGCCAACCCCAGAGTAAAAGCCAAAATAGGTGACGTCTTAATACGGCAAGCAGGCCAGCATAGACAACCCCTAATCTTGACCGTGGCACCAAAATTATGTCGCTGGATGCAGACGGTGCTGGTGGCGGTGCTGGTGACGATACCGCTGGGTGGTCAGGCCTTTTTTTCCCACTTGCCACCAGCCGTTTGTGCAAAATAAGCGAGCTCCGTTTCAGCGTGAGATTTCCATTTTTGCCATTGGGACCGGGCCTGTTGTAACTGCGCATCTGATTTCCCGTCAAAGACCACAAATGCCCGTTCAAACCCAGTCCAGCTTTCAGGCTCCGCCCCGTGCAACAGCATCACATAGCCAGCATCAATTGGGTTGCTGGTCATGTCACTGCATACCCAAACCGATGCCAGTTCCGCCCCCGGCGCCGCATCCAGCCCATGTGGTAACCAGCTGTTTGGATCATGGCTCCACAAGGCATCATCAATCGCTGTGGCCGCGGGGCTTGGGCAATAAATAAGCATTTTTTTGCCCGTGCCACGCGCTTTTTGCACAAGCATCAGCACAGCATCATGCACACTGGCTTCGCCAAGTTGGTAAAACCCGATATGCAGCATCACACCCGCCGCCTAGTCCGCATCCGCACCAGCCTCAGCATCATCACTATCGCGGGTCACATCCTGCCAATTGTCGATCAATTGGTTCAACAGTCTGACGCCATATCCGGTACCGCCCTTTGGTACAGTTGCCGTGGCTTTATCCGACCATGCTTTGCCGGCAATATCGAGGTGCGCCCATGGTGTGTCATTCACAAATTTAGCCAAGAAACACGCGGCTGTTATCGCACCGCCATAGGGTCCGCCAATATTTTTCATATCAGCGATATGTGATTTCAGCATCTTATGGTACGCCGCTCCCATTGGCATATGCCAGACTGGTTCTGCGGTGCGTTCACCAGCCGCGCGCAATTGCTCAGCCAACCCATTGCTATTGGTGAACATCCCGCCAAATTCCTTGCCCAGTGACACAATAATCGCCCCGGTAAGCGTTGCCAGATTCACCATCATCCGCGGCTTGAACCGGGTTTCCGTGTAATGCAGGGCATCCGCCAACACCAACCGACCCTCGGCATCAGTGTTGATCACCTCGATGGTTTTACCCGACATTGCCGTCACGACATCACCCGGGCGTTGGGCATTGCCATCGGGCATATTTTCAACCAAGCCAATCACACCCACAACATTTTTGTTTATTTTGCGTCCAGCAATGGCGGCCATAGCACCCGTCACAGCCGCCGCACCGCCCATATCCCATTTCATATCTTCCATGCCCTTAGCCGGCTTTAGCGAGATACCGCCTGTATCAAAACAGACCCCTTTGCCAACCAGAGCGATAGGGGCTTCAACGCCGCCGCCCATCCATTTCATGACAACAACAGCAGAATCGCGCTCAGACCCCTGCCCGACCCCCAGCAATGCGCCCATACCGATTTTCTCCAGAGCGGCCTGGTTCAGCACTTCTATTTCCAGCCCTGTATTTTCCAGCGCCTGGCAGCGTTTTGCAAATTCAACCGGATAGAGAATATTTGCCGGCTCAAACACCAGATCACGTGCAGTAAACACCCCGTCATAAAGCGGCTTGCGCGACAGCCATTCATCGGACAGCGCATCCTTGCGATCGGTTGTAATGGTCAGGCAAGCGGCCACAGGCGGCTTTTCCTGTTTGGTAAAATATTCAATATATGCATCTTTTATTATCCACTCATCCGGAATTATCCAATCAAAAATCTTCTTACCACTACGAAACTTTAGGTCTTTAAACTCAGGGTGGATCTTCTTCAAA
>CAJWSS010000036.1:0-11869 GCA_913045915.1 uncultured Alphaproteobacteria bacterium
ACAAGCAATCAGGCGTGGGGCGCGAAGGCGGCATGTGGGGCATTGAAGAATTTCTTGAAATTAAAACCATTAGCGGCATCATCTAACACTATTGTCACCCAGACATGTGGGCCAAATATGTGCGCTAGTCTTGTGGGCCAGTCTTGATCAGGCTGGCAAAACTGGCAGCTGGAGCTGGGAAGTGCCAGCGTCAGTCATTGTCATTTAAGCCAGCTCCGGCCCCCGCCAAACGTGACTCTTCGGTAGCTGGTGCATAGGTTTTTTTCGCAAATTCTTGTAACACGGTGACGCATCCAAAAAAATAGGATGGCACGCGTGGGGTCAGGTCATATGCCGTGATGGCGAGTGCGTTAGTGGCACTATCAATGGCGCAGTCAGCCTGACTGATCAGCAAGGCGGTATCAAGATAGGGGCTGAAAACACCATCTGCAGAAACATGAATGGTCAGCGGACCCATATTGACCTGCAGGGGCTGAATGCCGGCGCGCTTGGCAATAAATGGCAACATCAGCACTGGTTCGCGGATGGTGCCGGTGGCAAGGGTGAGGGGTATGGCCCCGTCCATATAGGCTGTGCCAAGCGCAATCGGGCAATAACAGGCGGCACCAGCTGGGCGATCCGGCCATTGCGTCACGATGCCATTGTCACGCCATTTCAAATACCGGCATAATGCCGCCAGCCCGGGGATGCCATGGGCGTGGAGCCAACTCACCGCTACCCCGGTTTCGTCAGCAAGGCCCCACGGCATACCAGCACCGCGGGCGGCCTTGGTGGCAAGTGCCGCTGTCTCACCAAGCGACCAGCTTATCTGTTCTGCATCATGCGGTGTCATGTTTATGCATGAAGTGGCGGATAGGCCAGATCATCCGGATCAAGCCCGGCTAATTCATCTGGAAATGGTGCGCCCTGATACATGGTGATGCGCAACCAGCGGTCAGATCGGGGATCAAATTTTGACGCACCAAAAAATGACAATTTACAGCGTAATAAATCAATTGGCTGCATATCCGCGGCAATCGTATTATCCTGTATCTCTGCATAGGGAAGTGACGCCACAATTTGCACGCGGCGGATAACATGGCGATGTTCTGGGTGGGCAAGCAGGAAGCTGGCGATGGACGTACTGTCATCCCATTGACTAAGCGTTTCGCGCGCCGCGACAATATCCCGCCCTGGTGCCAGCGGTTGTTCATAGGGTTCAATTGGTTCTTCAAACCGCTCGCCAAGCCGTGGTTCCAGCTTTTCTTCAGACACATACCATACCCGCGCTTGTGCGGCGTTTTCGCGGTAGTCAATTTCATTTACCCAGCTGTAAGCGTCATCAAGAATATGCTTGATTTTGCCAATTGTCATACTGCCATCAATGTGAAAACTAGATGTTTCATCGGCAGACATGGTCATCGCCAAATCATCAACCAAGGCGCCATGTCCTTCAATCAACAGCGACACAAGCTGTTCCTGACCCTCAAGTGACAGGTTTTGCTCTCCCCATTCAAAGATGGCGTTGTAGGGGCTGGCGGTGGATGGGTCAAAATCTGTCATAAATTCCAATAACTGCGTTAGGTCATCACACAAGCCAGCTGTTTTTTGTTTTTGATAGGGGCTGTCTGTTGTCCATTCAGTGGCGTTGACAAGGGCGCGTTGGGCCAATCGGGTTAGATCCGCGATCATGCCGCCTTTGGCGTGCGGCAACTGGCGCACCCGGGTCAAGGCGGTTTCACGCGCATTGATCCAAGCATGAATCAAAGCGGGATGATTGATCAAGAATGGCGCCATGCCTAAACCGGTTGAATTGCCCACACCAATCCGCCGCCGGATGTCTGGATCAAGCTTGATTGCCGTTTCTGGGGCGCGCTGGCGTGCCATATGTTCGACAATGTCTATGGTAAAGCTACGGATCAGCCAGACCGCCAGCAATTCTGGTTGAAATGATCCAGAAAATTCGGGCCGGTCGGCCCATAGGCTACGATCCGCGGCACCAAATTTTCCAGACCCATATACCGCGGTGGTGCGCATCAGATAGCCAATCGGTTCAATGGTCTGCCGGTCTGGTTGCTGCCCGCGCGCCAAACAATCAACGACATAGTCAAACAGGCGGACCGATCTGTTGGCACGTGACAGCACCAGCTCTTGTCCAGAAATACGGCCAGCCTCTTGCCGCGGCACATTCGCCGCAAGCCTATTGATATCATCTTGTGATATGGTGCCATCATGCAGGGTGAATGTCGCGTCCCATGCCTCGGCAATGACCCGGTCGGATCGTTTTTCTTCTGGCAGGTCATGCGCAAACGCCACCAACGTGTAGGTGCGCTCAGGGCCGATGGCTTCATAGGTCGCCACGCCAACACCATGCTCATCTATGCGCCATTCACCTTGTCTGAATTGCCAATTTTCTGCCTTGAGACGGCGCAGTAAGACGCGCATGAAACTCAGCCGACTTTGATGAAATGATCCCATGCGGGCAAGTTTCATCACAACCGACGCCGGGCGATTGATGATCGATGGTTCGGAATGATTTTGAAGCTGTGCATCCATCATTATTCACTCTCACGCGGCGGTGAAATTGTCATCATAAAACCGCAACCAATTTTCGCCCATGATTGCAGAGGTTTCGTCATTTGAAAAGCCAATAGCCCGCAAGCCAGCCGCGATATTACCAAAATGACGATTGTCCTGAAACCAGTCAGGCATATCAGGAAAACCGGCGTGCGCGGCTGATCCTTCACCATAATCGATGGTTTTGGTCCAGCGTCCAACGCGCATCCATTCAACAACGCTATCGGGTTGATCTTGGCAAAGATCAGACCCAAGCCCAATCTGTGAAACGCCCATCAAATCGGCGGTGCGGGCGATCATCTCGCAAAAACTGTCCAAGCTACAGTGTGATTTGTCTTTTAAATGATGCGGGTACAGGGAAAAACCCAGCATGCCGCCGCTTTCACCAAGGGCGCGTAATACGCTATCAGACTTGTTGCGTTTTGCCGGATGCCAAAAATTTGGATTGGCATGGGTGATGGCAATGGGGCGTTCTGACAGGGAAATAGCGTCAAGTGTTGATCGTTCCGCTGAATGACTCATATCAACAACCAAACCAACACGGTTCATTTCCTTGATGACTTCGCGGCCCATTCTGGTCACGCCGCTATCTTCGGTTTCGTAACAACCCGTTGCCAATAATGACTGGTTGTTATAGGTGAGCTGCATAAACCGCACGCCCAGCATATGGCAAATTTCGACAAGCCCGATATCATCCTCAATCGGCGATGGGTTTTGAAAGCCAAAAATGATGGCGGTACGCCCGTCTTGCTTGGCACGGCGCACATCATCCCCACTACGTCCCTGACAGATTAAATGCGGGAATGCTTCAAACCAGCGGTTCCATTGTTCAATATTGGCCACCATTTCACGAAACATCTCGTGATAAGCAATCGTCACATGAACGGCGTCAACGCCGCCCTCGCGCATCTGCTTGAAAATTTTTTCAGACCAATTGGCGTATTGTAAATTGTCGATGATATGCATGGCGTCAGTCCGGTTGGCCAGCGGCAATATAGCTTGTTTTGACGGTGGTATAAAATTCCTCGGCATAGCGGCCTTGTTCGCGTGGGCCATAAGAACTGCTACCACGCCCGCCAAATGGAACATGATAATCGGTGCCTGCCGTTGGCAAATTAATCGTTACCACACCGGTTTGGGCACGGCGCCGAAAATCTGTGGCACGTGCCAGTGATTTTGTGATGATGCCAGAGGTCAGACCAAAATGCGTGTCATTCACCACATCAACAGCTTCGTCATAACTATCAACTTTGATCACACAAGCGATTGGCGCAAACATCTCTTCTCGATTGATCTGCCAGCTATTTTTTGTGCCAGCGACAACTGCCGGTGTCATAAAATAGCCATCTGTGTCGCGTGTCACGCGTGTGCCGCCACAAAGAATATCACCGCCCTCAGCTTTTGCCCGGTCAACCCACGCCAGATTTTCATCAAGCTGTGTCTGGCTGACAACTGGGCCAATTTGGGTGCCGTCTTTGAGCGCATGATCAACGACCATGGCCTGTGCACCAGCGGTCAGTTTGTCAACAAACGCATCATGCACTTTGGCATGCACAACCAATCTTGATGATGCTGTGCATTTTTGCCCGGTACCGCCAAAAGCCCCACCAAGCGCGGCGGCAACCGCAATATCAAGATCGCCGTCATCCATGACCGCCAGTGCGTTTTTTGACCCCATTTCCATTTGAATTTTTGTCAGATTGGTAATGGCTGTGGCGGCAATTTTTTTGCCGACTTCAACCGAGCCGGTGAAACTAATTGCGTTTATCGCTGGGCTTTCGACCAAACCTTGTCCAATTGCACCACCCGGCCCCATCACCAGATTGAACAGGCCGGCCGGCATATCTTGGCGGGCGATAATCTCGGCAAGGGCAACAGCAGATGCAGGTACGATATTCGCTGGCTTCCAGATCACCGCGTTGCCAAAAGCCAAGGCCGGGGCAATTTTCCAGACGGCGGTTGCTGTGGGAAAATTCCACGGGCTGATAATTGCCACAACACCAACGGGTTCACGGCGCACATCAATTTCGATGCCAGCCCGTACACTATCGGCAGTATCGCCAATTTGCCGCAATGTTTCGGCGGCATAATAGGTGAAAAACTGTCCGGCGCGGTAGATTTCACCCATGCCCTCGGCCAAGGGCTTGCCTTCTTCACGGCTCAGCAACTGGCCTAGCTCTTCGCGGCGCGCCATCAATTCATTGCCGATATTCATCAAGATGGTTTGCCGTGCCTCTAGGCCGGTTTTTGCCCATTGTTTCTGCGCCGATGCGGCGGCATCCAGCGCGTCATTGAGTTGGCGACGACTGGCTTGGGCATAATGACCAATGCTGTCGGTTAAATCAGAGGGGTTGATATTTTCAATGGTCGCGTCACCATCGCACCAGGCACCAGCAATATAATTTTGATAATTTTGGGGCATAAGCACGCTGTCCATATATCTTGCAAGCGCCGCCGCCGCGCATGTGTTTATCGGTGAATAATCAATATAAAATAAGCGGTAAGCTTGACTGAAACCAAGCGCCATGACAAGCCAATTTCAACGATTTTGCTTGGTTGGCCCGTCGGTATAGCATCTGGTAGCCAGCTGTTTGATGACCCCGGCATTGCATCACTTTGATTTTACTGTTAACCAGACTCATCATGCTGGTTGTGCGCCGGTGTAGGTGGCTATGTCGCTTGCCCATGGCGTCTAGCAAAAAAGAGTTACGCATATGATGGAACGATTTACCACGCCAAGCTATGCGCTTGGGTTGCTTGGTTTGGCCATGGCGGTGATCCCGCTGAATGATGCGTTAATTAAAATTCTCAGCGCATATATTTCACTTGGCCAAGTGGTGGCGGTGCGCGCCATGTTATCGCTTGTTCTGGTTGTAATCGTCAGCAATGGTCTGCGCGCGATGTTGAATTTATCTGCAGCAGTGTTCTGGCAGTTTGTTGGGCGCGCCATGTGTCTTGTGGTTGCCATGCTGTTGTTTTTTGTATCCCTTGGCAGTTTGCCATTGGCCAATGTCATTGCCATATTCTTTGTGGCGCCCATGATCATCACGCTGTTATCGGTGCCATTGCTTGGGGAAAAAATAGGCGTGCACCGTTTGGCTTCGGTTTCGGCGGGGATGATTGGCGTGTTAGTCATCATTCAGCCCGGCGGGGCAGAGTTTCAAAAAGAGAATTTATTGGTCATTGGCGCGGCTGTTAGCTATGCGCTGTTTCAGATTTGGACACGGCGTCTAAAGGCAGATGGCAGTTTGTCTGCCATGGTGACGGTTCAGCATCTTTGTTATTTTGTTGTTGGTGCGCTGATGGTGGTGGCGAATATAATCTGGCCTGTGCCGCCAACCGGCAATTCCACGCTTGATTTTCTGCTTCGTGGGCCAGCGGTGATGGCGCCGATGGATTGGCTATTTGTGTTGATCTGCTGTCTGTCGGTGTTGTTTTTATCGGTGGCGTCATCAAATGCTTATCGGTCTGTCGAAGCGTCAGTGATTGCCCCGTTTGAATATACAGCCATCCCTTTTGGTGCTTTTTGGGGGGTGGTGATCTGGGGCGAATGGCCAACGGCAAATGCATGGTTGGGCATGGTGCTCATCCTCTTTGGCGGGATTTACACGCTGTACCGTGAAAATATTCGCAATATTGATGTGGCCACCTCGACGCCGATGCCAGCCGCCGCCGCCGTGGCACAGCAAAATTTTGATGAAGAGGCCGCGTCAGACGATAAACCGGTCTAGCTGGGCAAACGGCGATTTGTCGGTGGGGTATAATTGCCAGTATTCGACCAGCATCATGGCAGGGGTCAGTTAATTTGCCGTGCCGCCCTGCCACACACCTTGTTCTTTCAATTTTTCTGCAACTTCAGCTGGCATATAATTTTCATCATGTTTTGCCAGCACATTTTGTGCGATGAATACGCCATTTTCGATTTGGCCTTCGGCAACCACACCTTGGCCCTCACGAAACAGGCTGGGCAAGGCATTGTTATAACGAACGGTGATATCAGCGGTGCCATCTGTGACGATAAAAACAGATTGCATGCCATCAATCTCTACACTGCCTTCCTTCACCAGACCACCAAGCCGCAATTGTTGCCCGGATTGTCGGTCTGTTTGACTGATTTCAGACGGCGCGTAGAAAAAGACGATATTATCGCGCAGCGCCCCAAGCACCAGCATAGCGGCGATACCCAGCAAAGATGCAATGCACGCAATAGCAAGTAATCGTTTTGATTTCGCGGTCATATGTTCACAGCGCCATATAAGTTGGTTGGTCGTTAATTTCAGCCAATTGTCTATGTGCTAGACAGAAAACCGGAATTTGGCAAGCTGTTGTGGCACGCATGGCATCGCGGCATGATGGCGCAGTCACCCTGACTGCTTATTGCCGAACCGGTCTGGACATTGTACACAAATCTTGAAGGTTCGCCTAAGCTGAGTGTTATGTAACATGGCCATGATGGTCATCCAGCTTGCTGGATGTGGGGTGATGGTATGGATTTGATGAACAAATATCCGCGCTTGACTGATCTAGAGGCGCCAGCCGCGCGCCGTATTCCAAAATTTGTCTTTGCCTATCTGGATTCTGGTACCGGCCAAGACCATGCCAAAGACAATAACCGGGCGTATCTTGATGGTATTGAATTAACGCCGCAATTTATGCGGGGGCGGGTTAATCCAGATATATCGACGAAATTGCTTGGGGTCACATATAAGGCGCCTTTTGGGGTTGCACCGATTGGGCTGTCTTCGCTGATCTGGCCGGGGGCTGAGTCAATTTTAGGTGCGGCCGCCCGCGCGCATGGGTTTCCATATATCATCAGCACTGTTGCCGGTGAGTCGCTAGAAATGGTGGCGCAATCGGCTGGTGAAATGGCATGGTTCCAACTATACCCCCCAAAAGACCGTGCCATTATGAAAGATCTATTGCGGCGTGCGAAAGATCATGGCTATCAAAATATTGTGGTCACCGCTGATGTGCCGGCCCCCAGCCGGCGCGAACATATGCGGATTGCCGGCGCACCGCTTGGTAGCCGCGGCAATTCCAGCTTTACCCCACGGGTGATTTGGCAAAGCATGTTGCGCCCTCAATGGGCCGTGCGGACATTGCTGAACGGTGGGGCGCGTTTTCGCAACATGGAGCCTTATGCCAAGCAACATGGCGGCGGTCCGATCACCAAATTTATTGGTGAACAGCTCAATGGCTCGCTGGATTGGGATTATCTGGCAGAGATCCGTAAAAGCTGGGATGGCAACATGTTCTTGAAAGGCATTTTGCATGGTCAAGATGCGGCACGTGCGGTCAAGCTCGGCGTTGATGGCATTGTTGTGTCAAATCATGGGGGACGCCAGCTTGATGCCGCCCCGGCACCATTGGCAAAAATCGGGGCCATCCGTGCCGCTGTTGGGCCGGATGTACCGCTTATTGTTGATAGCGGTATTCGTTCGGGTCTTGATGTGGTGCGGGCCTTATCGGCGGGTGCGGATTTTGTGCTTTTGGGGCGCGGCTTTATGTATGCGGTTGCGGCCCTTGGGCGCAAAGGCGGTCAACATGCCGCTACCATCCTGCTTGAAGAAGTGCGCGATGTGATGGCGCAACTGGGTTTAAAAACAATCGACGAAGTGAAACAACTCAATCGGTAAAAAAATGATAAAAACAATGGCCAATACTATGTTGAGATCTCTCTTTCTGGCACTCGCTTTTATCGTTATGAGCGGCCTGAACGGCACGGCAAATGCCAGTGATATTTTCAGCTTTTCAGACATGCAGATTCGGGCCACTGTACCGGGCATGAAGACGAGCGCCGCTTATTTGGAAATTACCAATAATGGGGCGTTGGATGACCGCCTGATTGCGGCACAAGCGGCGATTGCACAGCGTGTTGAAATCCACTCAATGGAGATGGATGGTGGGGTCATGCGGATGCGGGCTGTTGATGGTGGGCTGGTGATTGCCGCTGGTGACAGTGTAACGCTAGCCCCGGGCGGTTTGCATATCATGTTGATGGGCTTGACCACAGATTTGCCCGCCGGCAGTCAGCATGAAATAACGCTGGTGTTTGAAAAAGCTGGTCAGGTGACGCTTACCGCAACGGCTAAATTGCCGGCTGAAATCAAAATGACAATGCCGGGCCACGAGGCTTCGCACGATCATACTATGCCAAAAACATCTCAATAAATGCCGCTATCTACGCCAATGGCAACGCCGAGGCAGAGGTCGCTCACCTGATCGCAAAACGCATCTTGCCAATGGCCACGGGCGATCAACGGCGCCGCAACCAAGCGCCATTTCAGACCGCCGCATATAGCGGTTAAGGCGTTTTTAGTTGCGGTACCGTCAAGGCCGGCACGAATGTAAATGGCCACTGGTTTGGCGGCGGTGCTGTCGAGCCAGTCATTGTAGCATCTGTCAAACATGTCTTTTGTTGCCCCCGCCATATATCCGATATTTTCAGTGGTGCCGATAATCACCGCCGCGGCTGTGGTGACATCTGTTGTGCTTACATCAAAAGGGGACAAGCACTGCATAACAACATCGCCAGTATCATGGCTGGCCACAGACTCCATGGCGGCAGTGGCAAGTGCCAGAGTGTTCGGCGAGGGGGTGTGGGCGATCAGTAACACAGTTTTTGACATGGCTGACAGTTTAGTCCGTTTTGCCTATAGTTGAAAGACTGGCATGACCCATCCGCACCGCAGATCGAAGAGGAGAGCATAATGACATATGAGCTGTTGACAATGGACGAAATCACCGCCGCCATGCAACAGCTTGAAGGCTGGGTGATCAACACCAATGGAGACCAACCGGCACTGGAAAAAACTTATGTATTTTCCGGGT
The DNA here is from genome assembly GCA_913045915.1 of uncultured Alphaproteobacteria bacterium. Classification (GTDB taxonomy): domain Bacteria; phylum Pseudomonadota; class Alphaproteobacteria; order Puniceispirillales; family Puniceispirillaceae; genus UBA3439. The sequence continues at coordinate 9,388 of CAJWSS010000036.1, forward strand.
TTAACGCAGCGTTTGGGTTTATGAGCCGGGTGGCTTTGGCGGCTGAACGAGCCAATCATCATCCAGAATGGCAGAATATCTACAACAAGGTGTCAATCAGATGGACAACGCATGCAAGTGGCGGTGTGACCAGCCTTGATCTGAAGCTGGCACAGCAATGCGATGCACTTGCTGGCGCAACAGGCCAAAAATAAAACCGCCACATTTCATACAATTTAGACCCACCATTGCATTATCCATAAACTGGCCAAGCCTGAACTGATGGTGGCAATCACATTGCGTGTCAGCAGTGCCACGATCGTTGCCATAACAGCGGCAAAAAAACGGGCATTTTCTAACACAACAATCTGTTGCGTTGACGGGTCGATAAGCACCGCTGGCACAAGGATTGCCGTCAAAACGGCGATTGGCACAAATGCAAGCGCATCAATCACCCATCGTGGCAGGCCATCTGCTACCCACTTGGTCAGCATCACAAACCGCGTGCCAAAGGTGAATATACCGCTACAGATCATCACCAGCCAAATCATGACATCCCCCGATCATTGTCAGCGGTGATCCTGTCTTGTTTTTGCGTTTGGTAATGTGTTAGCCATCCGGCGGCAACGCCACCACAAGCGGCAACCATGATCCATGACTTCCATGGCAGGGGCTGGCATATCAGCGACAGGGTGGCCGCCACCACACAGGCCACAAGATCAGCCCGGCGGCGGATGCTGGGGGCAACCACAGCGATGAAGGTCAGCGGTATCGCAAATGAAAGCGACCAAGAATCAGGAATGGTCGTGCCGGCAATTACACCGGCTATTGTTGATGCCTGCCACGCGACCCACAAGGTCACGCCACTGCCAAGAAGATGGTAATGCTGATAGGGGCTATGCGGTCCATCTTGAAACCGCTTGATTGATACAGCATAGGCCTCATCAGTCAGTAAATAGCCAAGCAGAATACGCCATCTTAGCGGCAAGTGCCGCAGATATTGTGCCATTGATGCGCTGTAGAGAACATGCCGCAAATTCACCACGCCAACCGAGCCGCCCACCACCAACGGGGGCACACCTGCCGCCCATAGCTGGGCAAAAACAACCTGACTGGCGCCGCCAAACAAGATGGATGACAGCAAAATTGTTTGCAGGCCGGTCAACCCGCTAGCAAGGCCTAAAATGCCAAATACCAGCCCAAAAGGAATGACGCCAAGCTGAAGCGGCAGTTCATGGCGTACACCAAGCCAGAATTCGGCAGTGGCATGACGGTGAGCATTGATGTCTGGCATGAGATGAACGCGGCAAATGATCGTATGAATGATAGAACCGCCCCATATTACGCTGAATGGCCGGTGGGACAAGGGGGGAACCACCATTTCCTCTTGCCCCCAATGAAAGATGTTTCAAATGAAAGATGAGAATGTCTTGATCTTTCGATGATAGTTATATTTTATGACGGCGATATCACCGACAACATGTCGCTGATGTCGTTTGAGTACACCTAATCGTTTGAATAAAGGTCAGTTATGCAACTCCAAGTTCCTGTCTCAGTTGGCGAAGTTCTCGATAAAATTACGATTTTGCAAATTAAGCTGGCGCATATTTCTGATGCGAACAAGCGGGTCAATATCCAGAATGAGCTTGATGCTTTACTGCCACTTGTGGCTGGTGATGGTTTTACCACTGACGAGATGCAGGGGCTGATGGCCGAATTAAAATCGGTTAATGAGGCATTGTGGGATATCGAGGATGATATCCGTGAAAAAGAAGCGGCCAAAAGCTTTGATGCGGAATTTATTAAATTGGCACGGGCGGTCTATGTCACAAATGACAAGCGCGCTGAGATCAAAAAACAAATCAATCTGGCGACCGGGTCAGCTTTGATTGAAGAAAAATCCTACGAATCATATTAGCCCCGCCCGATCAGGCGGGAAGTCTCAAATCAGCCTTTAGCATGTGGGCGCATTGGCCGATAATGTCATCAGGAGCGATGCTGTCTAACCCTTTACCGGCTTCTGGGAACACTGGGAAAATAGCCGGTTTATAGCGCAAGCTGTCACCAGCTTTGGCAAATAGAACGGTTGCTGGCAAGTTGCAATTAAACGCCAGATTGGCGGTGAAGCTGTCAACGCCAAGATACCCATCTGCCGCATGATACAAGGCAATGTCGCGGGCCATTGATGGCGTGTGTTGCAGACTGTCAATCAGGTGACCGGCTGGCCCATCCCATGTTTCCAGCATGGCGTCGTGATAGGCCGCGGCATCAGGCCCGGCATTTAATATCAAGCTACCGCCAATGTGGTGTGCTAGCTTTTTTAATGTGGAGCAGGCATGATCGAGTGACCAGCGCCGTGCCGGATCGGCGGCGAACAGATTAACAATGGTAATGGGGCGCGGCAAATCGGCCAAGAAATCGGCGACTGTGGCCACCATATCAGGGGCCGGCAGGATTGTGGGCGTATGGTCGTCCAGTGTCAAATACTGTGCCGTGATCCATG
>CAJWSS010000037.1:0-11860 GCA_913045915.1 uncultured Alphaproteobacteria bacterium
CGGTTCAATGCGGCGAATGATTTCTATCATCGTATCACTTACGGCATTTCCAACTCAAAAATTACCAATACATCCACCACTGCGACATCGGTTACCGGCGAAAATGGGAAATCACTGCTTAAATCTGCTGTCGGCTATACCATCGGCAGAGATACACGGGACAGCCGGTTTGATCCGACTGAAGGGTTTTTCGCTGAGATTTCAGAAACTTTCTCCGGCGTTGGTGGGGATGTGAATTTTTTACGTTCCAACCTGCGTGGTGGGTATTACAAACCCTATTTGTTCAAATCACTGGTGTTAGGTGTTAAGGGCCGCGTCGGACATATCAGCGGGCTTGGTGATGATGTGACACAGTCAGAGCGGTTCTTTCTTGGCGGCAGAGATGTGCGCGGCTTTGATTTGAACGGTATTGGGCCGCGCGATACCGGGTCAGGCGGTGCCGTTGGTGGTAACAATATATATAGCGGCACCATTGAAGTTGTCTCTAATCTTGGTGTGACCAAAGATGCTGGTGTGAGATGGACCGTGTTTTCCGATTTTGGTTCTGTGTGGGCGACTGATTTTCCATCTGGCGTAACCAAGCCCGATGACGAAACAATGCGGAGTAGCCTTGGCTTTGGTATATTATGGAATACAGTCATTGGGCCGCTGTCATTTTATTGGGCAAAGCCTCTGGCTGAACAAAGCCATGACAACACAAAAACCTTCCAATTCTCTATCGGCACGAGGCTGTAAATGAGATCATCTGCCTTCACTTTGTTTGCGGCGCTGTTGGGCTATTTGGTCTGGGGCATGCCGGCTGTGGTGGCGCAAACTGCAACCGAATCTGCACCTCCATCGCAATCAATGGATGTACAGCGTATTGGGCTTGCCGATCTAAATGGCATTTTGCGGGCAGCTGATGCCAATAAAAAAGTGCGCGAACTTCTTGATACGCAACGACAAAAATTTCAAGATGAATTTAGTGTTGTTGAAGCTGAACTTCAGCAGACTGAAAGAGACTTGATGTCTAAACGCGAATTGCTCTCAGCCGATGAGTATGACAAGCAAATCAAAGCCTTTCAGCAACGCGTTACACAGCTCCAGCAAGATATTCAGAGAAAAAGACAAGCTATTGATAATGCATATCAAAAAGCCCAGTCTGATATTCGGTCCGAGGCGTTGTCAATCATCGCAGAAATTGCCAGAGAGATGAAATTAGACTTGGTGTTAAACCGTGACTCAAGCCTGATTTTTCTACCGCATCTCAATATTTCAGACGAGGTCTTAACCCGTTTGAATGAGCGTACCAAAAATGCACGTATAGAAATTGAAGTGCAACAACCGCAGTCTCAATAGGCGGTTGCTTGATGCCGGTTGATCAAAGATTTTTTCAGATTGTTGATGGTATGACGGCGCATGATCTTGCCGCGCGTCTTGGCGCGTCGATCCATGGCGGTCATGCAGACCAGATCATCACCGGTGTGGCACCATTGGCTTTGGCGGCTAAGGGAGATGTGACATATCAGACCGCCGGGTTGTCGACAGATGATGCGCCCGGGCGTGATTGCATCATCATCACAACAGCCGAAATTGTAGCCGAACTTGATAGTGATCAAACAATTCTGATCGTTGACCATCCGCGCAGATCATTTGCATCTGCGCTTGGTATGATTGTCCAGGAAGTTAAGCCAGAGCCGGGCAAAACCTCGGTTGATCGGTCAGCACAAATTCATCCAGAAGCGACGATTAAGGATGGCGTTGTGATTGGTGCGGACACTGTGGTTGAAGCAGGTGCGGTCATTCAATCTGGCGTGGTTATTGGCGCAGATTGCCATATCGGTGCGAACAGCGTTTTGTCACATTGTGACATAGCCAACCATGTGACTATTGGGGCTTGTACGGTGATTGGCGATAGTGGGTTTGGGTTTGAAATGACACCGGATGGCGCCATTCGCTTGCCGCATGTGGGCATTGTGCGTATCGACGATGGATGCGGTATCGGCAGTCATTGTTGTATTGATAGGGGCAGCCTTGACGATACCGTGCTAGGCCGATCAGTGATGATCGATAATATGTGTCATATTGCCCATAATGTGCAAATTGGCGACCGCACTATAATGGCAGCACAATGTGGTATTTCCGGCAGTGTCAAGATTGGTGCAGACGTGCAAATTGGTGGGCAGGTAGGGATCGCCCAGCATGTGACCATCGGTGATGGTGCTGTATTGACCGCGCGAAGCGGCGTCACCAAGGATGTGGTGCCACACACCCAAATGGCTGGCTTTCCAGCGATTGAGGCTGGCCAGTATTGGCGCGAGCGGGCCGCCTTGCGGCGCCTATCAAAATCATCTGGGGCACCCCGGCACAACATAAAAGCGAAATGAAAAGCAATGATCCATGATATGAGGGTAAAGGGGGGCATTCATGCCAGATGTGATTGACGTTATCAATATTGACCAGATTAAGAAACTGATCCCGCATCGTGCACCATTTTTGCTGATTGATCGGGTGGAAAATGTGGTTTTGGACAGCGAGGCCACCGGCATTAAAATGGTCAGCGGTAATGAACCCTATTTTGCTGGCCATTTCCCTGATTTTCCGGTGATGCCGGGGGTGTTGATTGTTGAAGCCCTTGCCCAGACAGCGTCGGTTATGGTGGCCGCTACGATCCCTGACCTAACAGACGGGAAACTTGTTTTCTTTACCACTGTCGAAAAGGCAAAATTTCGTCAACCGGTGCGGCCTGGTGATGCTGTCAAACTGCATGTCGTCAAAAACACGAATAAAGGGCCGTTGTGGAAATTTACTGGAAAAGCCTCGGTCGATGGCAAGGTTGTTGCCGAGGCCGATTTCGGTGCAATGATTGTGGACCCGGACCGTTAGATCATGACCCAAAATATTCATCCAACGGCAATCATTGATAGTGCTGCAAAACTTGGCAGCGGGGTGTCCATTGGCGCTTATAGCGTGGTCGGTCCAGATGTAACGATTGGTGACGATGTAAAATTACACAGCCACGTGGTGATCGATGGTCACACATTTGTTGGTGCGGGTTGCGAGGTGTTCCCGTTTGCGATGCTGGGTGGTGCCCCGCAACACACGCGTTATGATGGTGAAAAATCAGAATTACATATTGGTAAAAATTGTGTGATCCGCGAACATGTGACGATGCATCCAGGTACCGCCATTGATGCCATGAAAACGGTTGTTGGCGACAATGGATTGTTTTTTGCCGGGGCGCATGTGGCGCATGATTGTGTTGTTGGCGACAATGTTATTTTTGCCAATAATGCCGCGCTTGGCGGCCATGTAAAGATTGGTGACCACGTAATGCTGGGCGGGTTTGCAGCGGTTCAGCAATGGTGCCGTGTTGGCGCCCATGCGATGATTGGGGCGCATAGCCTTGTTGATGCTGATGTGATCCCTTTTGCCATTGCGGCAGGCAATCGTGCGACATTAAGTGGGATTAATGTAATTGGTCTTGAGCGGCGTGGGTTTTCACCTGAAATCATCACTGGCTTGCGTGATTTATTCCGCAACCTGATCCGTGGCGGTGGGTTGTTTGCGACACGACTTGCGGCGGCTCAGGAACGGTTTTCAGGTACGGCTGAATATGATGCTGTGTTTGAATTTATCAGCACGGCGGGCCGCAATGGGGTGTGCCAATCCTATAAGCGTCCATAGACAGGGTGGGCAGGAGACAAGATGACGCGTCTTGCCATAATTGCCGGGCAGGGAAATTTACCGCTTCAGGTTGCAAAAGCCGCTGTCCATCAGGGCTATGATGTCTTTATTTTTCCTATTGATGGTCAGGCAGATGCCGTGTTTGACGGTTTTGCTGTTCAACCTGTCCGGTTGGGTGCGATTGGTCAGATACAGGGTTTTTTTAAGGAGCATGGCTGTAGTCATGTGGTGATGGTTGGCAAGGTCGTCTGGCCGTCGCTTGCTGCGCTCCGGCCGGATATGGCTGGTATGAGGCTTTTGGGCAAGCTAATAAAGCGTGGTGATGATTCGGTCTTGCGGGTGATTAGCCAATTTTTTGCTGACCATGGGGTGAAAACTTTGCCGGTAAACATGTTTTTGGAGGGGCGAGCTATGCCATTTGGGCATCTGGCCGGACCAGCTCTTAATGAAAATGGCAAAGCCTTGATTGAAATTGGCATGTCTGTCTTGGGAAAATTGGGCGACAGTGATGTTGGGCAATCGATTGTCGTGCAAAATGGACGCGTTCTGGCGATTGAGGCCGCCGAGGGTACATCCGCCATGCTTGTTCGTTCTGCAGATTTGATCGATGCTGATGCCGGCCCCGCGGTATTTGTGAAAATGCAAAAATCGGGTCAGGATCATCGGCTGGATACACCCTTTGTGGGGACTGAAACAATGCAGGCAGCGGCTAGGTCTGGGATCACTATTTTAGCTATTGAGGCCGATGCGGTGATGCTGGCTGATGATCTGCAAATATTGACTGATATATGCACCGACTCTGGCATGACCCTTGTTGGCATATCAGCTACGGCACGCACATGACGGCCCCCATTTTTATTCTGGCTGGTGAAGCGTCTGGTGATGTGCTGGCCAGCCGTATCATGCGGGCAATCAACACCCATTACGGGCAACAGAACTGGGTTGGACTTGGCGGCGATCATATGACAGCCGAAGGGCTGCACTCTATTGGTGACATGCATCGTTTGTCACTCATAGGACTTGGTGAAGCTATACGAAATTACAATGACTTATCGGCATTTGCTGAAACATTAGTTGACTATGTGATGCAGGAACGACCGCAACTCATCCTGACCGTAGATGCCAAGGGATTTTCGGTGCGTTTTGCGGCGCGGTTGCGCCGCCGCATGCGGCGTGAAGGGTGGTCAGCGCCCATCATTCATACAGTTGCGCCAACGGTGTGGGCGTGGGGCAAGTGGCGGCGCCATAAATTTGCCCGCGTTTTCGATGGGCTATTATGTTTATTTCCCTTCGAACCAGATTATTTTACGCCGTTGGGGCTAGACTGCCATTTTATCGGCCATCCGGCGGCGTTCGACATTCAGCCAAACCCACCAGTAAAAAAGCCATCACTTGATGCACCACAGATCGCCATTCTGCCCGGTAGCCGAATGTCAGAAATCAAGCATATTTTACCCATTATGCTATCTGCGGTTGCGCTTTTGCGCGGCAGGTTTCCCAATGCAATCTTTACACTTCCGGCGGTGCCGCGGCTTCAGCAACACATCGCCGCGATTTGCGCTGACACATCTATCAAAATTGTTGACGGCGATCATCAGCTTGCGGCCACATTGGACAATTGTGACGCTGTCATGGCGGCATCTGGGACGGTAACGCTGGAAGCGGCGCTGTATGGGGCGCCGGGGGTGGCTTGTTACAAGGCAGGGTGGCTTAGCGCCACATGTGGCCGCATGATTGTTGATATGCAAAAGGTGATTTTGCCAAACGCAATTTTGGGGCGCGAGGTCTATCCATTTTTATTTCAGGAACGTCTCACCGCGATGGGGTTGGCAGGTGCAATGACAAAAATTTTGCATGACCCACAGGCGCAATCAACAGCCTATGAAACGGCCAAACAATTGCGCGCCTGCCTTGTCGGTGAGGCTGGGCAATTTGACCGGCTGGTGATTGATGCCCTTGCCACTTGGCTAGGGTCGGTGCCGGCTAAAATCAGTTAACGTTTGCCAATATCGACGAAGGCGCGCTGTTCTGGACCGGTGTAAAGCTGGCGCGGGCGGCCAATACGTTGTGCCGGATCTTTGATCATTTCATTCCATTGTGCAATCCAGCCGGTTGTGCGCGCCACCGCAAACAGCACGGTAAACATAGAGGTTGGGAACCCCATGGCTTTGAGGATAATGCCTGAATAGAAATCTACATTTGGATAGAGTTTCTTTTCGATGAAATAGCTATCCTCAATCGCAATCCGTTCAAGCTCCATCGCTAATTCGAGTAGCGGGTCATGAACGCCCAGTTTCCCTAACACGTCATGACAGGCTTTACGTAGCACTTTGGCACGCGGGTCAAAATTTTTGTAAACCCGATGACCAAATCCAAATAGCCGGAATGGGTCGTCCCGATCACGTGCTTTTTCGATATATTCAGGGATGTTCTTTTTATGGCCGATTTCATTCAGCATATTCAAAACGGCCTCATTCGCACCGCCATGCGCAGGCCCCCACAATGAGGCAATGCCAGCGGCGATGCAAGCAAATGGATTGGCCCCAGATGACCCAGCAAGCCGCACGGTTGATGTTGACGCATTTTGTTCGTGATCGGCATGTAAGATCAGAATTTTGTCCATGGCGTCGGCCAGAATAGGGTCAACCACATATTCTTCAGCTGGCACTGCAAAACACATATGCAGGAAATTTTCCGCATAGGACAGGTTGTTTCGTGGGTAGTTGAAAGGCTGACCAAGCGAGTATTTAAAGGCCATCGCGGCCAAGGTGGGCATTTTTGCAATCAAACGATGCGAGGCGATCATCCGCTGTTGCGGGTCATGGATGTCGGTCGAGTCATGATAAAAAGCGGACAGCGCACCGGTCACGCCACATAAAATGGCCATTGGGTGGGCGTCCCGTCTGAAGCCCCGTAAAAAGATCGACAGCTGTTCATGAACCATCGTATGGCGGGTGATGGCGGTATCGAAGGTAGCTTTTTCTTCGGCTGTTGGTAAATCGCCATCAAGTAACAAATAGGCAACTTCGAGGAAATCGGATTTTTCAGCCAAATCCTCAATCGCATATCCGCGATGCAATAAAATGCCTTCTTCACCGTCAATATAGGTAAGCCCGGACACGCATGACCCGGTGGCACCATATCCTGGGTCAAAGGTAAACATGCCTGTTTCTGCATAGAGCTTGCGAATATCAATAACGTCCGGACCAATCGTGCCGGCACTCACCGGCAGTGTTACCGATTTTCCTGTGCTATTATCTGTCAACGTCACAGTTTTTTCAGGAACTTGACTGTCGGCCATTGGCGAACCTCTTAAATACAGTTTGAAGAATAAGACACTGGTTGCCTTGCAGATTTAGCAACCCGCCCGTGTTCCCATGATGTACCGCAAACTCGAGTTATTTGCAAGCTACACGAAGTCTTGCCAGCGTTTCAGACTCGCCGAGAACCGCCATAATATCAACAATAGATGGCGATTGTTTCGTGCCGGTGATCGCCGCCCGCAATGGCAAACCAATATCACGCATTTTCAGCGCATTATCTTCTAAAAATGATTGAATATGGCTGTTTAAATCATCTTTTTGCCAGCTTGTGCCAGCAAGAGTGCCTGCAAGTTTCAACAGGTTGCTTTTTGCTTCATCAGTCAGAAGCGCAACAGCATCTTCGGATATGGGTGGGACGCCATCATGCACCAGATACCCAAGCTGAGGCAGAATATCAAGATGCGTTTTGGCGCGTTCTTGTAGCAATGGAAGCAGGGCGATCACCCGGTCTTTGGCAGATGCACTGGTTGGCGCGATATGCGGCAAGATCAAATCATACACTGCCGCCGGGTCAAGCTGTTGCAGGTAATGCGCATTTACCCCGCGCAGTTTTTCAAGGTCAAAGCGCGCTGGTGATTTGCCAACATTATCCAGCGAGAACCAGTCAATGGCCTGTTCACGGCTGAAAAATTCGGTATCCCCATGGCTCCAGCCAAGCCGCAACAGGTAATTGAACATGGCGTCTGGCAGAAATCCCATCTCGCGATAGGCATCAACGCCAAGCGCGCCATGTCGTTTGGATAATTTTGCGCCATCACTGCCATGGATCAGCGGGATATGGGCAAAAACTGGCGCTTGCCATCCCATGCCCCGATACACCATTAGCTGGCGGAACGCGTTATTCAGGTGATCATCGCCGCGAATGACATGGGTAATGCCCATATCATGGTCGTCAACAACAACCGCCAGCATATAAGTGGGGCTACCATCACCGCGTAAAATCACCATATCATCCAAGACCTTGTTCTGTATGGTCACGGTGCCCTGAACGGCATCTTCAATCGTGGTACTGCCATCAGATGGCATTTTCATGCGTACGGTAAATGGTCGATCTGGCGCGTCAGTTGGGTCTAAGTCGCGCCAAGGTGATCTAAGCGGGGCGCCGGTCGACTGACATTCAGCACGAAGCGCCTGTAATTCGGCATCATCCAAAAAACAACGGTAAGCCGCGCCTTTTTTGACAAGTTCGGCGGCGACCTCAGCGTGGCGCTGGCTTTGGGCTGACTGGCTGACCGCAGGTTTGTCGCCCGCAAGCCCCAGCCAGTTAAGCCCCTCGTGAATTGCCGCCACCGCCGCATCTGTTGACCGGGCTTTATCGGTATCTTCAATGCGTAGCAGGTAGGTGCCGCCATGGTGCCGGGCAAATAGCCAATTGAACAGCGCCGTACGGGCGCCGCCAATGTGAAGATATCCAGTCGGAGAGGGCGCAAATCGGGTAACAACATTCATAATTCATTAAGGCCTTTCTGCTAGGCTTCCACAGCAGTTCAAAACAGGCGTAAATCTACACCAATGCAGGTGAGAATGGCACCCCTGATTATTGCCGAGCGGCGCATCATCTTGTTTCTGGTCAGCTTTATTGCGGGGATTATCTGTTTTCATCAGCTCGATCATTCCGCGTTGCATGGCAGGCAATTTTTGCAGATCACCGCCGCGGCGTTTTCTGTCACTATGGCGTTGTTGATTATGTTTATTTGGACCTGGGTGCGGGCGCGGTCTATCTGCCGCCTGTGATGACCGCGAAACAGCTTTTATCATCTCAATGGTGGCGCCGCTCTACCCGTGCAGAATAGCAAAAAAATTTATCAGTTTACACAAAGAATAAATGATAATTATCTGTTATTTATTAATAAAGACAGCATAGAATACGTCTCTAATAATTCCGGATCAGGCCAGCTAGCTTGCCTTGTACCTCAACCTCACCAGTGCTGAAATAACGGGTTTCATATTTAGGGTTAGCCGCTTCAAGGCCAATACGGCCGGGTTCTTTCAACAGGGTTTTGAGCGTGGCTTCCTGTTTGTTGATGAGGGCAACGACAATATCACCGTGATGCGCTGTATCGGCGCGCTGGATCAGCACGGTATCGCCTTCGAGAATGCCGGCACCGGTCATGGAGTCACCAACAATTTCCAAGGCAAAATGCTCTCCGCTACCAATCATGCTGGCAGGTACTTCAAGATGATTGGTTGGATCGCTTAACGCCTCAATCGGGGTGCCAGCGGCAATCCGCCCCAAAAGTGGCAATGTCACATTTTCTACAGCGCCGCTCACCGCACGGGCAAATGCATTGCCAGCGGCGGCAGGCCGTAAAATTTCAATCGCACGCGCCCGGTTGGCCAACCGGCGGATATAGCCGCGTTCTTCAAGGCCAGACACCAGACGGTGGATGCCGGATTTTGATGCCAGCCCTAATGCATCGCGCATCTCGTCAAAGGATGGTGGCACCTCATGCGCATCCATATGTGATGTTAAAAATGCTAGCAGTTCGCTTTGTTTTTGCGTGAGCATACTATACCCCTAAGCTAAGAAATCCGGTTACGTTCATGTAACGTTCTATCTATGTTCACGTTTTTATGCAACTTATTTTTTCAGCTCGGTTGGTGATGCGGTTGTCGTACGGGCATTTTGATTGGTTTGTTACGTTAACAAAATGCGGTGTTAGAAAAGACGCGGCATGGGCAGGATTGTGACGGTATCGCCGGCGGTTAGGGGCGGGTCAAATGGCGGCCTCACAATAAATGCATTCGCATGGGCAAGCGTTGCCATCATAGAGCTGTCTTGGCGATGTGCCGGGCGCACCATGGTCAAGCCATCATCACCACTTTCCAAGCTGGCACGCATATAGTCCTGCCGTTGGTCATTTTCAGGAAGATCGGAGGTGATCGTGGCGGAAAATAATTGCTGTTGATAGGTGCCCCCACCAAGTTTGCTGATCGCGGGGGCTAAAAATACCAAGGCACAAACCGCAGTCGACACCGGGTTGCCGGGCAAACCCAATAGCGGGGTCTTGCCGATCTTACCCCAGATGAGAGGCTTGCCGGGGCGCATGGCTATTTTCCAAAAATCCAGCGCGCCGTCAGCTAGATCATCGACAATATGGTCATGACTGCCCACCGAGGCGCCGCCTGTTGTGACCACCATGTCTAGATTTGTTGCGGCCATGACCGCATTCGACACGGCACCCGGTTTATCAATGGCGATACCAAGATCAACAGCTTCGGCCCCACAGCTTTTGACAAAGGCTGATAAAAAAGCGGCATTTGAGCTGATGATCTGGCCGGGGCCGGGGGTCTGGCCGGGGAGCACCAGTTCATCACCAGTCGATAAAATGCCGATACGCGGCGGCTTTGATACAACCGCGCTTGTCGCCCCAGCGGCAATCGCCAGCCCAATAGAACGGGCAGATAACAAACTGCCTTTGGCAAGGGCACGCGCCCCAGCCGCGATATCCAACCCAGCTGGCCGGATATACCGGCCTTTGGCGGCACCTTCACGCACGGTGATCACGCTATGGTCAGCCTCGCTGGGCGCATCAACATTTTCTTGAATGATGATTGTGTCAGCGCCATTTGGCACATAGCCACCGGTAAAAATACGCACTGCCTGTCCGGGTTCAACATGGCCGGTCCATGGGTGACCAGCGGCGGCTTCGCCAACCCGGGTCAGATTTGCCGGACACTGCGCCACATCATCTGCGCGCACCGCATAGCCATCCATTGCCGATACATCCTGCGGCGGTAACGTGAGGGTGGCGTGGATGTCTTCCGCCAAAATCTGCCCGAGCGCGTCGGTGAGCAAAACCCGTGTTGTCGTCGTTGTGGATAGTGAGGCTAAAATCCTGTCCAAGGCCGCATCGACTGATAACAACCCGGATCCACTACGGCTATGCGCCATCGAACACACCTGATTTGCCGCCAGATTTATGCGTCAGGCGTATCGCGCCAATTTCCATGCCCCGGTCAACTGCCTTGCACATATCATAAATTGTTAAACCAGCGACACTTACCGCGGTCATGGCTTCCATTTCGACGCCTGTCGGCCCGGTGACGCTACAAGTAGCGGTGATAATGATGCCCGGCAAATTATCATCGGTATCAAAGTCAATAGTGACATGATCAAGGCCCATCGGATGACAGAGCGGGATCAGCGCGGCTGTTTGCTTGGCTCCCATGATGCCAGCCAATCGTGCTACAGCAAGCACATCACCTTTTTTGGCGGTGCCATCACAGATCATTTTGAGCGTTGCCGGGTCCATTTTGACATGGCCTTTGACAACGGCACGCCGGGCGGTGGCAGGTTTGCTGCCAACATCGACCATATGGGCGTTGCCCTCGCTATCGAAATGGGTAAATTCAGCCATTATAGAATTCCTGTACACAATCCTGCATTAATTGTCGGCGCACAACCCACGTATCTTATCCCACCCGCTTGGTCGCGCCAACTGGATTGGCAAGAATGGTGGCTGTCGCCGCCGCCACATCATCAGCGCGCATCAGTGACTCGCCAATCAGAAAACAGCGGGCCCCACTTGCGGCCATGCGGGCAAGATCGGCTGGGTGAAACAGGCCGCTTTCAGCAACCGCAATCCGGTCTGCCGGCAAATGTGGTAACATGGCTTCGCCAACATCAAGCGATATTTCCATGGTTTTCAAATTGCGGTTGTTAATGCCAATCAACGGTGATTTTAGCTTCTGCGCCCGTTCAATTTCTGCATTGTCATGGCATTCGATGAGCACATCCATGCCATAGTCTATCGCGCAGGCTTCTAGGTCCGCCGCGGTGGCATCATCCAAAGCGGCCATAATGAGCAATATGCAATCAGCCCCAAGGCCGCGTGATTCGACAATTTGCAACGGGTCAATCATAAAAT
>CAJWSS010000038.1:0-11804 GCA_913045915.1 uncultured Alphaproteobacteria bacterium
TGGGAGCGTTTTTGCGCTGATAAAGACCGGCCTCGAGTTGGGGTTATGATGCATGAACTTTAAAGTGCAATAAAACAAATAATGCTGGAGTGAGAGATGGCTGTTTCGTGGCGAAAAGATGGGATTTATGGGTTTGTCGAGCTGAACAACCCTCCGGTAAATGCCATTAACCGCAAGACTCGGCAGGGGTTGTTAGACGCTGTTGACTGGGCTGAAAGAGAAGGGCTTGAACGGGTCATTTTATCAGGTGCCGGGCCTGCCTTTGCAGCTGGTGCTGACGCCAAGGAATTTGATCGAGCACCAAAAGCACCGCATCTTCCAGATGTTTTAAATCGTATCGAGTTAAGCACGGTGCCTTGGATTGCTGCACTGCATGGCGCGGTTCTTGGCGGCGGTGCGGAATTGGCCTTGGCTTGCCGTTACCGTGTGGCCCGCAGTGATGCCAGTATCGGGTTTCCAGAGGTCATTTTGGGCCTTGTGCCGGGGGCTGGCGGCACGCAAAGACTGCCGCGCCTTGTCGGCCTTGGTGAAGCGCTGAAGCTCGTGCCAACAGGCAAAGCCATCAATGGCAGGCAGGCCAAGGACATTGGCCTTGTCGATGAAGTCGATGATGACCCGCTGGGCCTTGCGACAATGACCAAGGGGGAATGGCTGGGAATGGCGGTTCCGGTTGGCGCGTTAAACGCTGGTGAGATTGATGAAACGCATTATGAGTCGGCGAGCGCATTTGCCAAAAAACGGATGCGTGGACAAATTGCGCCCCTCAAAGCAATTGATTTATTGCGTGTCGCCGGGACCGAGACGCTAGAAGGAGGCATGAAGCGTGAGCGCGACGTTTTTCTGGATTTGCGTCAGTCTGATCAAGCGCGCGCGCTGCGCCATATTTTTTTCGCCGAGCGTGGTGCCAAAAAAATTCCAGCTGCTTTGAAACCGCACATAAAAACGCCTGACCATGTGGCCGTTGTTGGTGGCGGCACGATGGGCGCGGCTATTGCTTATGCTTTTTTAAATACTGGTGCAGAGGTTGTGGTTTTAGAAACAGACGCCGACGGCTTAGCGCGTGCGTCCGCCAACATTGAGGCGCTGATCAGTAACAGCCTATCATCGGGCCGGATTGATGAAACCGCGGCCAATGCGTGGCGCAATCAATTGACGCTAACGACAAATTACCAAGACCTTGCGGGCGTTGATCTTGCAATCGAAGCTGTTTTTGAGGATGGTTCCGTCAAGCAAAATGTTTTGCGATCCCTTGAGGCGGCGTTGCGACCGGATGCTGTGATTGCCACAAATACATCTTATCTGGACGTCAATATGCTGGCAGCTGCACTGGCTGATCCGTCACGTTTGGTTGGTCTACATTTTTTCGCGCCAGCCCATATCATGAAACTTTTAGAAATCGTCAAAGGCGAAATGGCGTCTCCGAAAGTATTAGCTATGGGGTATGCGGTTGCAAAACGCCTTGGCAAAATCCCGGTCGTTGCTGCTGTATGTGATGGCTTTATCGGCAATCGTATTTTGGCCCGCTATCGCGAAGCGGCTGATACCTTGCTCATGGATGGCTGTACCCCATGGGACATTGACGCGGCGATGGTTGATTTTGGCTATGCCATGGGGCCGTATGCGGCACAGGATTTATCGGGTCTTGATATCGCGCATGCCAACAGGCGCAGGCAAGATGCTACCCGAGATCCGGCCCGGCGCTATATCCCGATTGCTGACCATGTGGTGGCGGCGGGGCGGCTTGGGCGCAAAACCGGCGCGGGCTGGTATCACTACCCGGCAGATGGTGGCCGACAGATAGACCTAGCCATTGAAACAATAATTCTGCAAGAGGCGGCATCAGCTGGCATTGATCGCGGTATCTTTAGTGCCGGCGATATTCAAGACCGGCTGGTGCTGGCGATGATCAATGAAGCCGCAGATATCCTGTATGATGGCATTGCGGCCACAGCGGCTGATATTGATCTCGTGCTGGTTCATGGTTATGGCTTTCCGCGCTGGCGTGGGGGGTTAATGCATTATGCCGACCAGATTGGCGTTGACCGCTTGCTGGCAATGCTCCGGATGTTCTCCGCTGAAGACCCAATAGTCTGGCGGCCAAGTCCGATGATTATAGCATGCGCTAAAGCAAAAACCAGTTTGGCTGATTGGCGGGCTGAAAACAATTAGACCATGGCTGGTCTATTCATCTGTTTTTTCACATTATGTGTGTCGTAGTTATCACATCCATGCATGTGCTTTAATTGATATTTGGCGATCGTTATATTAGAGTTGCATGCGTTGAAATAGGGAGAGATCAAGATGAAAAAAGTTTTTACGATCGCCGCGGCAGCGACTGCTTTGACAATGGCCTCGGCTCACGCTGAAACTGTCAAAATTGGCTACATGACCACTCTGTCTGGCAAAGCTGGCATCATCGGTAAGCAGATGCAAAACGCGGTGGAGCTGGCGTTAGAGCATCAAGGAGGTAAGCTTGGTGGGATGGATGCCGAGGTCATTTTTGTTGATGATCAGCGCAAACCAGATGTCGCAAAACAGCTGGCCAATCGCTTGATCAAAAGTGATCGCGTTGACGTTGTTGCGGGTGTTATTTGGTCGAATTTGCTAATGGCTGTGCATAAGCCCATAACGCGCAGTGGCACTTTATTGATTAGTTCGAATGCCGGGCCATCGCCTGTTGCCGGTAAAGACTGTCATGAAAACTTTTTTTCCATGTCTTGGCAGAATGATCAGACACCTGAAGCTATGGGAAAATATATGCAAGACGCAGGCATCAAATCGGTTTATCTAATGGCACCTAATTATCAAGCAGGCAAGGATATGATCTCTGGTTTCAAGCGCTATTACAAGGGTAAGGTCGCTGGAGAAGTGTACACCAAGTTAGGCCAAAGCGATTTTCAAGCAGAACTGTCTGCCCTGCGCGCCGTTGCACCGGAAACAACCATGGTGTTCCAGCCGGGTGGTATGGGTATTAATTTCGTCAAACAATGGAAACAAGCTGGGATGGATAGTTCAAGCAAGCTATACCAAATTTTCTCTGTAGATGGTGTTTCTATACCGGCACTTAAAGAGTCAGCGCTTGGCATCCTTGGAACCATGTCGTGGTCACCTGACCTTGATAATGAGATCAACAAAAAATTTGTTGCTGACTATAAGGCAAAATTTGGCGGCTACCCATCATTTTATGCGGCGCAAGCTTATGATACGATTCTGGCCATTGATCACGCGATCACCTCATCCGGTAGCAAAGGAACCGACCAGATGCGGGCAGCGTTGGCCAAGGGTAACATCCCAACAACGCGTGGAGTATTGAAAATGAACAGCAACCATTTTCCAATCCAGAATTTCTATCTTCGAGATACCGTTAAAGATGCTGATGGTGTTGTTACCACAAAAGTGGTTTCAACGGTGTTTGAGGATCATGCTGACTCATACGCAGCAAGCTGTAAATTCTAGACAGATTGTGATTGGCTGGCGGTAAAATGTCGCCAGCCGCAATCCCCATGCTCGAAACGCCTTTGTGACAAGGTCTTGTGGATGACATTAACCCTTATCCTTGAACAGGCTTTTAACGGGCTACAAGCGGGCGTGACATTGTTTCTTGTTGCGGCTGGACTCACCCTGATTTTAGGCATTATGGACGTCGTATTTCTGGCGCATGGCGCACAGGTGATGATTGGCGCCTATGCGGCGGCGGCGATCACCGCGGCAACTGGCAATTTCTATATAGGGCTATTGCTGGCGGTCCCGGTAACCTTTGCCAGCGGCTATCTTTTAGAATTTTTGCTGATTCGGCACCTCTATCGCCGCGACCATATGGAACAGGTGTTGGCAACTTTTGGTCTGATCCTGTTTTTTAACGAGTTGATCCGGATTGGGTTTGGGCCGGCGGCGCTCTATTCTGATTTGCCGCCATCATTATCTGGTTTTGTTGAAATCCTGCCGGGCACCCCCTATCCGGTTTATCGTCTTGGGGTGATTTTGGTTGGCCTTGCCTGTGCTGTTGCAATCCATATGTTTGTGTCGCGCACCCGTATTGGGGCGATGGTGCGGGCGGGGGCGAATAATCCGGAAATGACCGCCGCGCTTGGCATTAATATTAAGATTTTATTCCGCTTAATTTTTGCTACTGGGGCGTGTTTTGCTGGTGTGGCAGGCATGATGCTGGGGCCGATCACTGCGGTACAGCCGGGGATGGGGGAACCGCTTTTGATCCTGTCATTGGTGGTGATTATCATCGGCGGGATTGGTTCGGTGCGTGGGGCCTTTATCGCGGCCATTATTGTCGGGCTTGTTGATACATTGGGGCGGGTATTTTTGCCAGCAATGCTACGCTTGGTTGTCGATCAGGCAACCGCCGATGGGGCTGGCCCGGCAGTGGCCTCGATGCTGGTTTATATTGTAATGGCGGTGGTGCTTATTTTCCGGCCAACTGGCTTGTTTCTGGCAAAGGGGTGAATGAGCGGTGTACACGGTATTTCCAGCAATACAGCTTGTCATAGACGGCATCCGGGACAACCGGCTGTTATGGGGGCTGATTGCCGGGTTTGCACTTTTTCCGATCTATACGCATGTTGCCGATTTGCCATTCTGGAATGATGTGGCGATGCGGATCATGCTTCTTGGCATGGCGGCGATGGGGCTGAATTTGGTGCTTGGCTATGGTGGTATGGTGTCATTTGGCCATGCGGCTTTTGTTGGCATTGGTGCCTATTGTGTTGGCATCAGCCAGTTTTATGGCATCACCAATGGCTGGGCGCATCTTGGCTTTAGTATTGTGACCTGCGGCTTTGCTGGGCTGGTGATCGGCTATCTGGCACTTCGCACCAGCGGTATTTATTTCATTATGATTACCCTAGCCTTTGCCCAGATGCTGTTCTTTCTATTTGTGTCGCTAGAGGCCTATGGCGGTGATGATGGCATGAGTGTCGACCGCGGCGAATTTGGTTTTATTGATCTTTACGATCCGTTGCGCCTGTATTTTCTGATTTGGTGCGCGTTGGCGCTTGTCAGCTTGACGCTCATGTTTATTGTACGGTCGCGTTTTGGGGTAACATTGCGGGCTATTAAAAGCAATGAATCGCGGGTCGAGGCGATGGGGCTATCCCCGTTGCGGTTTAAAATGGTCGGCTATGTGATTTCGGCGGTGATTTGCGGGATCGCCGGCACATTATTTGCCAGCTGGCAGGAATATGTGTCGCCAGATATTATGCATTGGACGCGGTCAGGCGAATTAATGATTATAATCATTCTTGGCGGGCTTGCCACGCTGGCTGGCCCTTTGCTCGGCGCGATTGTCTTTCTGCTTCTTGAAGAAAGCCTGCCGCTTTTGCTTGGCGCGGTGGCGCCGGCCTATGCCGAAAACTGGATGATTATTTTTGGCCCCCTATTGATTATGGTCGTGCTGTTTGGCCGGGGTGGGTTGAGCGGAATCATCGGGCGTGTTTTGGCGGCGCGAGATGCTGTCAGTAAAGACACTGCCAGTAAAAAGGCAGACCAGCGATGAGCCGCGCTGTATTAGACGTTCAGGGTCTTAACAAATCCTTTGGCGCGTTGCACGCCACCCGGGATTTATCTTTTCGCGTAAATGCTGGTGAAATTCATGCATTGATTGGGCCCAATGGGGCCGGCAAGACAACCTTGATCCAGCAAATATATGGCGCGGTGAAGCCTGATAGTGGACGGGTGCTGTTAAATGGGCGGGATATCACCAGCTTGCCGATACCTGGCCGGGTGCGCGCTGGCATTGGCCGGTCATTTCAGATCAGCAATGTGCTGATGGATTTTACTGTTTTGGAAAATGCGATCGTCGCTGAGCAAGCCCGCCTTGGGCAGAGCTTTCGATTTCTGCGGCCTGCATTTGATGACCAACATTTAATAGCAGGGGCGCAAAATATTTTAAGCCGGGTCGGTCTTGAAGACCGTGCAGAGCAATTAGGAAGCGATTTAGCGCATGGTGAAAGGCGTGTTCTTGAATTGGCATTGGCGCTGGCGACCACACCGCAATTATTGCTTCTTGATGAACCGATGGCAGGTGCTGGCGCAGAAGAAAGCCAGCGTATGACTCAGATCATAGAACGTCTTCGTGGGCAGGTGGCGATCTTGCTGATTGAGCATGATATGGATGCGGTGTTTCGCCTCGCTGACAGGATCACTGTGCTGGTTGACGGTGCGGCAATTGCCAGTGGCGCGGCTGATGAGATTAGTAATAACATAGCTGTTAAGACCGCGTATTTGGGAAGTGAATGACCGTGCTTGAACTTCATGAAATTGAAACTGGATATGGTACTGGTCAGGTTCTGTTTGGTGTGTCATTGAAAATTACCGCTGGCGCTTGTGTGTCATTAATGGGGCGTAATGGCATGGGTAAAACCACAACGGTGCGCACCATTATGGGACAATTGCCGCTCAACGCTGGATGGATCTGTAGGTTTGGGAGTGATAATAGCAATCGGTCATCATTTGAAATTGCGCGTGCCGGTATCGGGTTGGTGCCTGAGGGCCGACAGATTTTTGCTAACCTCACTGTGCGGGAAAATTTGCAAACATTTTATCGGATGTCTGATAGCCAGACTTGCAGCGGGTGGCATCTTGACCGTGTACTGGCACTGTTTCCTGTTCTGGCCGAACGTTTAGACCATGCTGGAAATCATTTGTCTGGTGGTGAACAACAAATGTTGGCGATTGGCCGCGCGTTGATGACCAACCCGAAATTGCTCATACTGGATGAGGCTACCGAAGGGTTGGCGCCAATAATCCGCAAACAGATTTGGAATTGTTTGAACCAGCTAAAGCAAGATGGTCAATCCATCCTCATTATCGACAAAAATGTCGACGCTATCGCCAGACTTGCTGATCATAATTACATTCTCGACAAAGGTCGGGTTGTATGGCACGGCGCTTCAACAGAGCTCTTGGCGACACCAGATTTGAAATTGCGTTATCTTGGTGTGTAATGTAGCGCCGTTATAAGTTTTAGCTGAAACATGATGGGACAAGCAGCAGAATGGATGCTTTTATTTGTGATGCAATTCGCACCCCTATTGGTCGGTTAGGCGGCAATCTGGCGTCATTGCGACCAGATGACATGGCGGCGCATGTTATATGCGGGTTGATGGCCCGTCACCCGTCTCTTGATCCAAATAGCATTGACGAAGTTGTGTTAGGATGTGCCAATCAGGCTGGTGAGGATAATCGCAACGTAGCCCGCATGGCGTCGTTGCTTGCGGGCTTGCCGGTTGAGGTGCCAGCCATTACCGTCAACCGGCTTTGTGCGTCTGGGATGGATGCTGTGGTTCTGGCGGGGCGTGGCATAAACGCTGGCCATTATCAGCTTGCGATTGCTGGCGGTGTTGAAAGCATGAGCCGCGCCCCACTTGTGTTGTCGAAAGCAGATCATGCGTTTAGCCGCGGTCAGCAAATATTTGACACAACCATTGGCTGGCGGTTTGTGAACCCGGCCATGCGGGCGAAGTATGGTATTGATGCAATGCCTGAAACCGCCGAAAATGTGGCAGTTGATTACGGCGTAAATCGGCGTGATCAAGACGTCTTTGCACAGCAATCACAAAAACGATATGCCGTGGCTGATCAGGCGGGTGTGTTTGCTGATGAAATTCTGCCGGTTTCGATTGAAAAGCGGCACGGTGGTAAGCTGATCATTGAACGTGATGAACATCCCCGCCCTGACACATCTCTGGCAAAACTGGCAAAGTTACCTGGTGTGAACGGGCCTCAATCGAGTGTAACTGCGGGCAATGCGTCCGGTGTTAATGATGGAGCCGCAGCGCTTTTGCTGGCGTCAAAGGAGGCAATGTCATTTCATGGGCTAGTGCCGCTTGCACGCATTGTGGTTTGTACAACAGCCGGTGTGCCGCCGCGCATTATGGGAATGGGCCCAGTGCCATCCAGCCAAAAGGCATTAGCAAAAGCTGGTCTTAACATCGATGACATGGACGTGATTGAAATTAATGAAGCCTTCGCCGCACAAGCATTGGCTTGTCTTCGCGCACTTGGCATTGCTGATGACGCACCGCATGTAAACCCCAATGGTGGGGCAATCGCTATGGGTCATCCACTTGGAATGTCCGGCGCGCGATTGGTGTTGACTGCAGCTTATGAACTGAAACGCCGTGGCGGTCGTTTTGCACTCTGCACTATGTGCGTCGGTGTAGGCCAAGGTGTAGCGCTTATTCTGGAGGCCTGCTAGGTGTTGGTAAGCTGCTCTGCCTATCAAATAAAAATTCGCGATAGAACGATATTGAAAACAGAGGTATACTTTGTCCCGATGTTGATCTTTAAATTTTTATTCGTTGTCTGATCGAATGTTGTCTTCTCAAAAGAACTGTCAAGGGCTTATCCCTTTGCTTTTTACCCCTATGAAGATACGTGGGTTGACCATACGTAATCGGATTATCGCATCGCCAATGTGCCAGTATCTGTCAGTAGATGGGGCGCCCAGTGACTGGCAACTGATGCATCTTGGCAGGCTTGCTATTGGCGGTTGTGGTATCGTCTTCGGAGAAGAAACTGCTGTTGAGCCGGATGGTCGTAAAACGCATCGTTGTGCTGGACTTTACAAGCAAAGCCATGTTGCTTCCTATTTTAAACTCACCGAAATGATAAAGTCTAACGGCGCAGTGCCGGCCATTCAGCTTGGTCATTCTGGTCGTAAGGGTTCATGTCACGGCGCAATGGAAGATTGGCGGGCACTCGATAAGTCTGATGTGGCAAATGGTCTTCCGCCATGGCAAGTAATGACGCCGACGGCTTCTGTCAGCCCACCTCGACCGATACCACATAAAGAGATGGACCAAACTGACATAAACGGCGTTATTGATGATTTCAGAACGGCAACAAAGCGGAGTAGTGATGCTGGATATGACATTGTAGAAATCCATGGTGCGCATGGATACCTAATCCATCAATTTTTATCTGCAACATCGAATCATCGAAAGGATCATTACGGTGGCTCATTAGCCAACCGGATGCGATTCGCCGTTGAAGTAGCTGCTGCAGTGCGCGAGGTATGGCCAAATGAAAAACCGGTATTTTTTCGATTATCAGCTGTTGATGGCAAAGGTGGCAGCTGGACATTAGCAGACTCAATTAGATTGGCCTCAGCTTTGCGAGAGGTTAATATTGATATGATCGATGTGTCGTCTGGCGGCATCTCTGGATCTAGCAATATGCCGATGGTGCCGCGCATACCTGCGTATCAGGCTAGTTTTGCCGGCCGGATTAGACGTAAAGCTAACATAAGCACAATTGCTGTGGGTGGTATCACGACACCGCAACAAGCTGAAGAAATTATTCAATCAGGTGATGCTGATATGATCGCAATGGCGCGTGAGCTTCTTTGGAACGCTGATTGGCCCGCGCATGCTGCCAAAAGTCTTGGAATGGATGATCCATTTTCATATTTGCCATCTGGGTATGCCCATCGTTTGCGACAGCGCGAGAGTCAGACACAAATGAAAATAAACCAAGATGCAAAGCTGATAGAAAAAAATCTAAGTTTTTTTTTGGACACTGATACATCAGAGAACGCTCCCTAAAGTTCCCATACCATTAGTAGAGTTACTTTGTGAGCTGACATTGGTCAGTAGATTATAATCGCGCTGCAATTCGGATCAGTGCATCGACCATTACGACCTTATCCTCACAAATTAGAAGTGGATTAATTTCCGCTTCGGCGATTTGTTCGTATTGCCCAAGTTGTGAAACTGCGGTTATTGCTTGCGCGAGTGTTTCAAGGTCTGTGGTTTGCCCTCCCCGATAGCCCCTTAGGGCAGCAAATCCCTTGACCTCGGCGATCATTTCATGCGCAGTAGCTAAAGTTATGGGGGTTGGCCGAAGGCTGATATCTCGGTAAACTTCCGCAAACACACCGCCAGCGCCAACTGTAATTATTGGCCCAACTAAATTGTCACGGTGAAGTCCTATGATTGCCTCACCAAGCCCAGAGACCATTTCTTGCAATAAAACACCTTCAACATGAACGTGTGACGCACTGCTTTGGATTGTATCTAACATTTTTGAAATGGCGGATGATAGTGCTGAGCTATTTTCTATGTTGAGAATTATGGCACTTTGTTCGGATTTGTGAGGTAAATCTGAAGACACTAATTTGGCCGCGAGTGGGTAACCAAGGTTACTATCCGCTACGCGTTGTGGCGCACCCTCAGACAATCCATCCTGGGTTGGAATAAACACTTGATTTGGGCCGGCGATTCCAACTGCAGAAAATAATGATTGACTATCGACCTCATTTAAAATGCCACCAGTGCTGGTCCGTGTTTTGTTGATAATACGGTGAAGCGCACGATCTATTGCCGTTGTATCAAAGCTGCCAATGTCAGTTTGGCGTGAATCGATTTTCGTTGCAGAAAGAAACATAGAAATGCAATCTGCACAGCTCTCAACAGTTGAAAAACAAGGTATACCTGCTGCTTCCAGCATGGTGATTGATTCTTTGGCAATTGGAAGAGGGAAGGCGACAACTGGAGCGCCGGTGGGCATTTCTTTCACAGCATCGATGATTGGTTTTACTGTTAACTCGGGGTTGAATTGTGCTGATGAGCCGATTGCCACAACAATTAGTCCGGACGCAGGATCGCCGATCAGCTGAGAAATTGCTGATTTCATCACATCATACTGCGCGCCAGCAAGCGTCACATCGATGAGCTTACCAATGCCATGGGGAATATTGTGTTCACGAAAGAATTTTTTTGAGTTTGTGCTTAGTCCAACGACATCAACACCGCGAAGGCAAAGCTGATCAATCACCATTGCGCCGCCGCCACCTGTTGTAGTGATTACGATAGCTTGGTTTGGTCGCCCATGAAATTGAGAACATTTTTTGAGTAGTGTAGGTGCCTCGAATAGTGCATCAAACTGGCTCACCTCTGAAACATTGTGGTGCGAAAGAAACGCACTCATAGCCGCGGCCTCACCAGTCATGGCGCCAGTGTGTGATACTGCCAGTGCCTGTCCTTCGTCAGATTTGCCGAGCATATATGCCACAATTGGCTTGCCAAGGCGTTTTGCTGCAGCAGCAAAAGCCGTAAATTTTTGCACGTTTCGTAACGTTTCTAGAAATATTACAAACCCATCAATTTCTGGATTTTCGACTATGGCCATACCAACTGACCCCACACATGATTGGGCTTCGTTGCCTAGCGATACTAACGTTGAAAATCCGACATTACGCGCCTCGCCTCTTGAGACTAACGTACCGATTAGGCTACCACTATGCGACAAGACTGCTAATCGGCCACGCCGCAAACTGTCAGCTTTGAATGCTGCATTGGTCGTGCAGATAAACCCATTTTCCGTATTCGCCACACCCATTGAGTTGGGCCCAATCATCATCATATCGGCAGAGTTCGCCTTCGCAACTAATCTTGCTTGACGCTCACGACCCGCTTCACCCGCCTCGGCAAAACCATCAGCAAGGATGGTCACTACTGAAACACCAGCAGCAATACAGTCATCCAGTGCTGCCTCAACCAATTCTGTGCCGAGCATAATATAAGCATGGTCTATTTTTTCGGGAATTGCAGAGACAGATGGGAATGCGGTTTGGCCCTGCACCTGTTTTCGGTGCGGGTTGACAAGGTAAATCTTGCCAGAAAATTTGTGCTGGTTGCAAAATTCTAGCGGCCTCGCCGTCAGTTTTTTTGGGTCATTAGATACGCCAATCAAAGCGACGGTGCTGGGCGCGACAAGTGCCTTACCATGGTCAATTTTCATGGCGTTCTTGTGAGGACGATTTTAATGGCCTCTGCGAGAACCGTCTCTCA
>CAJWSS010000039.1:0-11210 GCA_913045915.1 uncultured Alphaproteobacteria bacterium
ACGCGCCGCCCCCCTTAACCCAAGGCACCAAGGCCGCGCTCGAGCGCATTGCTCATGAGCGTAGCCAGCGCGTCGATAAAACCAGGCATCACCATGAACATGATGAGCAGACCGCAAAGAATCGTGACCGGGAAGCCAACTGCAAAAATATTCAACTGAGGCGCGGTGCGAGTCACGATGCCAAAAGCGACATTAATAAGTAGTAGCGCCGTCAATGCTGGAAGCGCCAGCAAGATTCCCCCAGCGAATACCAGGGTGCCTAAGGCAACCACGGCCGATAGGCTGGTGATTGGAATACCTGTGGTTCCCGCAGGGATGATTTGATACGACTCGATGACCGCAGCAATTAGTACCAAGTGACCATCAAGTGACAGAAACAATAGTGTCGCCAAAATAATATAAAGCTGTGAAAGCACCGGTACCTGCACGCCATTTTGAGGGTCGACCGCCATGGCAAAGCCCAAACCCATTAACGCCTGTGAAAAAACTTATATGCTCCAAGCGGCGCCATACCAATAGATACCCCAGTGTATGGGTGCTCCTCAACGACTTCTAATCACCAGGTTGAGGGTTCGAGTCCTCCCAGAATCGCAAATTTTTTCAATAAATTGCCAAATCAGAATTTTTCCGCCACAGTTTTTACCATTCGTAACGAACATATCAGCCGCCGTGGGGCCGGCGGCGATGATCTTGGTTTTTGGGGGGCTTGTCGTGGAATTTATTTTAGGCCGATATTCTGTACTATTTTATGCAACCTTAGCGTTTATCATCACCTTCATCACCGCATTTAAATATGTAGCGCTATTACCCGTTGCCATTGTGCTGGGGCTGTTGGCGGCGCTTGGTTGGCATGATTACACGCAGAAAAAACGAAGCGTTCTCGGAAATTATCCATTGTTGGGGCGGTTTAGGTTTATTTTTGAGTCAATTCGCCCAGAGCTACGTCAATATTTTTGGGAGTCTGATACCGACGAGCTTCCGTTTTCTCGAAATCAACGCTCCATGGTTTATCAAAGAGCAAAAGGAATGATTGCGGCTAGGCCTTTCGGTTCAATACTCGATATGTACAGTGAGGAGCACAATTGGTTAAATCATTCCATTACACCAAGTCATATCAACGAACATGATTTTTACACAACAGTTGGCGAGGGCAAATTAGCATATAAAACATCCGTATTGAATATCTCTGGTACCAGCTTTGGTGCGCTATCTCCGCCCGCGATTCAATCGTTGTCTGCAGGCGCAAAGCTTGGCGGGTTTGCTCACAATACGGGAGAGGGGGCATTTTCTAAATATCATGAGGCCGGTGGTGGTGATACAATTTGGCAAATTTCCACTGGGTACTTTGGCTGCCGTCGGCCTGACGGTAAATTTGATCCTGATGAGTTCAAAAAGAAATCTCGCTTAGAGCAAATAAAAATGATTGAGATCAAACTAAGTCAAGGTGCAAAACCTGGACATGGGGGTATGCTTATGGCTCCAAAAGTGACTCCAGAGATTGCAGAAACAAGGGGTGTGCCAGTTTACCAAGATTGTGTATCACCATCACATCATTCTGAGTTTTCTACTCCAGATGAATTGCTGAATTTTGTCGAAAAATTGCGTGAATTATCTGGAGGAAAACCAGTTGGTATCAAACTCTGCATAGGGCATCCATGGGAATTTATAGCGATTGTGAAGTCTATGGTAGACAGCGGAAAGGCCATTGATTTTGTGACTGTAGATGGCTCCGAGGGTGGCACTGGAGCTGCCCCTGTTGAATTTGCCATGCACATAGGATCTCCACTAAGGGATGCACTCGTTTTCGTTGATAATTGTTTGCGCGGTGCTGGTCTTCGTGATCGCGTAAAAGTAGCTGCTTCAGGAAAAATTGTAAGTGCATACGATATTGTCAGACACTGTGCATTGGGTGCGGACTGGTGTAATATGGCTCGGCCTTTTATGTTTGCGATTGGGTGTATTCAAGCGAGGGATTGTTCATCTAGTAATTGCCCCAGCGGTGTCGCCACCATGAACCCAAAAAGATACCGTGTCATCGATGTAAATGACCGGGCAAACCGAGTTAACAATTTTCATAAAAACACACTAACGGCGCTCAAGGAAATGCTCGAGGCGACTGGGCTTACTCATACCCATCAGTTAAACCGCCGACACATTGTGCGGCGTCTATCGGCAAGTCAGATCAAATTGGCGGACCAGATTTATCCGCGCGTTGAAATTAATGCGCTGATTGATGGTAAACCAGTTGAGGACCCGAGACTTGCCGCTTATTGGAACCGAGTGAGTGGGGCAAGCTTTCAACCGATAGATAATGACCGGTTATAACGTATTCTTGTGAAAGCCCGCAAAAACCTATGCGGCCGATCCGGTTTCGATAGGCGCATCAGACGCGCCCCATTCGCTCCATGACCCGTCATAGACGAATGTTTTCTCATTGCCCAAAATGGCGAGGGCGAGGGCCAGCCCGCATGCGGTCACTCCCGACCCGCAACTGGTAATAACCGGGCGGGTGACATCAATGCCGCCAGCGGCAAAAGCCGCGGCGAGGTCATCTTTATCTTTGAGCGCACCATCTTTGAGCAAGCTGCTGATGGGTACATTTGATGACCCGGGAATATGGCCAGCCCGCAAGCCAGCGCGTGGTTCAGCCTCAGTGCCGGCAAAGCGCCCGGCTGAACGGGCATCTGCAATCTGGCCAGCAATACCATCAGCGACCAGCGCCCTTAGACTAGCAAGATTGATGGCGTTGGCCGCAACCGCTGACCGGACGGAAAACTGTCCGCGGGCAACATCTATTTGGGCACCACTTTCAGTCGCACCGCCAATCGCCAGCCAGCTTTTCAGGCCGCCATTCAAAACACTGACCTTGGCATGACCAAATAGCCGCAGCATCCACCACGCCCGTGCGGCGCTGAGATGCACCGAGTCACAATAGACAATGACATGATCCTCGTCATTCAGGCCAAGCGCCTGCATATGCGCCGCAAATACATCAGATGACGGCAAAGTATGCGGCAGTGGCGATGAGGTGTCAGCAATCACATTAATATCAAATCTGCGCGCCCCGGAAATATGTTGTGCGATAAATTCAGCGTCTGCGTCACGCCCGGTGGTTGGCAAATGTGAACTAGCATCAAGAATTTTCACATCGGCCCGCGCGCTGTGATCGCGAAGCCATGCGGCGGTTACGATATAGGGTACGTCTGTCATGATCTATGCCTGTTTTTTAAAGAAAATGTATATTATGCACCTAGCCAAGACGGTACAGGTAGGTTTTTGCTACGCAAAAATTCGGGGTTCCACACTTTTGACTGATACCGCTGGCCGCTGTCGCATAATATCGTCACAATCGTATGGCCCGGCCCTAACTCCTTTGCCATCGCCACTGCGCCAGCCACATTGATGGCGGTTGACCCACCAAGATACAGGCCTTCATGCTGCATCAGATCATAGATCAAGGGCAAAGCATCCTGATCAGTGAGGCAAAATGACATATCAACCGGCGCTTCGGCCAGATTTTTTGTAATACGGCCCTGACCAATGCCTTCGGAAATTGAATTGCCACTCGATTTCAATTCGCCATGCGCATAATAATGGTGCAAAGCTGATCCTTCGGGGTCAGCAAGGCCAATTTTTACCGCGGCATTTTGGTCTTTTAAGTAACGGCCAACCCCGGCAAGTGTACCGCCTGATCCAACAGCACAAATAAACCCATCAATTTTGCCATCAGTCTGTTGCCAGATTTCTGGACCAGTTGAGCCGTAATGCCCCTGCATGTTGGCAGTATTGTCAAACTGATTGGCCCAGATCACGCCGCCATCATGGGTCTTGGCAAGCTCTGCGGCCAAGCGTTCAGAATAGCGCACATAATTACCCGGGTCTTTATAAGGGGCGGCGGGCACAAGTCGTAAATCAGCGCCGCATACCCGCAACACATCCTTTTTTTCCTCGCTTTGCGTCTCTGGCATGACAATGACTGATTTATAGCCTTTGGCATTGCCGACCATGGTCAGGCCAATGCCGGTATTGCCCGCGGTGCCCTCGACAATCAGCCCACCAGGGCCAAGCAACCCGCGGGCCTCTGCATCTTCAACAATGGCTTTGGCGGCGCGGTCTTTGACTGATCCACCTGGATTCATGAACTCCGCTTTGCCAAAAATGTTACAGCCGGTCAGTTCAGACACGCCATGCAGTTTGATCAAAGGCGTGTTGCCAATCGCGTTTACAAAGCCGGGTGCGTTCATATCTGTCATTGAAGAAATCCTAGAGCCAGTGTTAGGGCGGTTCATGCCAGCATGCTATGCCAGATTTGCCAGCGCGTGCCTTCCTCCACAATGTAATCAGCGGTGATTATTTGTAAATGAAAATCCAAGCTTGGCACTGCCTCTTTGACGTGGCAGGCTAGAGGCCGTTTTCGCTGGATGTAGCCTGTGCATCACAGCACCAGCCACGTAACCAAGGGATTGGATGTATTTATGGCCCGCATCACGCTTATTCGCCACGGCAAAGCAGAAATGCCAAGAATAGGCGGAAATGATTTTGACCGCGGGCTGATCCAGCGTGGTATGCAAAATGCCGAAGCTGTTGGCCAATTCATGCAGGCTCATAGAATGTTGCCCGATCTTGTGTTGGTGTCACCAGCCGCGCGCACCCGGCAGACCTATGAGCTGATGGCGGCCAACTGGCCGAACCCACCCAGCGTGATTTATGAAGACAAACTCTATGAAGTGTCTGCTGATACGCTTTTACGGCTAATTTTTGAGCATGGGCGTGATGTCGAAACTGTGGCGGTTGTTGGTCATAATCCCAGCCTTGTTGTGCTGTTAACGCATTTTGTCGGGCTGGTTGATGGCGAGATAAATTTGGCCTATTTTCCAACATGTTGTATTGCCGATATTGGCTTTGATGCGGCGAAAATTGGTGATATTGACCCGGAAGATGGACGGCTTTTGTCGCTCGTCAGGGCGCGTGATTTGCCGGCCCAAGGGTAGCTTCGTTTTTTTAGCCTCAATATGCCCATTTTTATGCTTTTGGCAGTTGACAGAAGCGTTTTAGCGTATTAAACCGCTGAAACGCAAAAACAAGATGGACCCGCATGAAACGAGACCGCATAGAAAGCAGTCATGAACGTGAATTATTCACCGCTATTCTGGCATTGAAAACGCCAGACGAGGCGCGTGATTTTTTCTATGACTTGTGTACGCCGGCCGAACTTGAAGGATTGGTTGATCGGTGGCGGGTCGCCCAAATGCTGTTGCAGAAAACACCTTATCGGAAAATAGCTGAAGATACCAAGGTCAGTACGGCGACAATTGTGCGTGTGGCGCGGTTTTTGAACAATGGGTTTGGCGGATATAAAACGGTGATGAAACGCTTGGGCAAATAAATTTGTGGCTGATAAGGCCATGGTAAATTTGTGTTTGGCGCCAGTTTGATAATGATAGTGGAAGATAAAATGGATCGTGAAAAAAGGCTGAAAATTGCCATACAAAAATCTGGCCGGCTAGCTGATATGTCACTGCAGCTTTTAGAAAAATCTGGTATTCAGCTCTCAAAAAGCCGTGATCAACTATTGTGCCGGTCGCAGAATTTTCCGCTCGATGTGTTTTTGGTCCGCGATGATGATATCCCCGCATTTTTGGCAACTGATGTCTGTCAACTTGGGGTGTTGGGACAAAATGTCCTGCGCGAAAAACAGGCGATCGACAATGGAAAATTTGCCGGGCTAAAGGAAGAATTGGCGCTGGGTTACGGGCGGTGTCGCTTGTCAATCGCGGTACCGCAGGGATTTGCTTATGACGGCATTACTTCGCTTCAGGGGAAAACCATTGCCACCTCCTATAAGGGGTTGCTTGGTGCGTATTTAAAAGCCAACCATATTGATGCAGATATTGTCACGATGGAAGGCGCCGTTGAGGTGGCGCCAAGAACCCATCTGGCAGATGTCATTTGTGACCTTGTGTCGACTGGTAATACACTGATTTCAAATGGATTAGTTGAGCAGGATGTCATTTTGCAATCAGAGGCTGTATTGGTCAAAAATCAGATTGCGGACCCAGATATCGCCAAGTTATGCGACAAATTAATGTCACGGATCAAGGCGGTGCAACGTGCCGCTAAAAGCCGTTATATCATGCTCAACAGCCCGATTGACAGTCTTGACGCCATCAAAGCCGTGTTGCCGGGATCGCAATCGCCAACCGTGATGCCGTTACAAGGGCGTGACGATATGGTGGCTGTGCATGCTGTCTGCGAAGAGGGGGTGTTTTGGGATACGATGGAAGATTTAAAGGCAAATGGCGCAAATTCGATCCTCGTTGTGCCCATTGAAAAAATGCTTGATTAGGGGCTTGGGTGATGACTAAAACTGCGAAAGCCGCGTTGAACAGCACTATGATCAGCCAACGCGCCCGGCCGGAAATTCTGGCCATGGGTGGTTATGTATCGGCGCGGTCAATTGAAAAATCGACCACTGGCACCATTTTTCTTGACGCCAATGAATGCGCTTTTGAGCCGTTTGTTGGTGCGCATAATCTATCGCGCTATCCAGAACAACAGCCCGTTGCCCTGCAAGACGCTATTTGCCGTTGGTTAGATGTGTCATCCCGGCATATTACCATCACCAGAGGCGCAGATGAGGCGATTGATTGTCTGGTACGAGCGTTTTGTGTGCCGGGCAGGGATAATATTGTCATTTGCCCACCAACTTTTGCCATGTATGCGCAATCTGCAACACTTCAAAATGCTGAAGTGCGCGAGGCGCGGCTTGATAATAAGTTTGACTTAGATGTCAAACTCATAAAGCAAACTACTGATAAAAATACAAAAATTATTTTTGTGTGCTCGCCAAACAACCCAACGGCAAATCTGATGACTCGAGCGCGGATCTTACAGCTTTGTGCAGATTATGCCGATACAGCGCTTATTGTTGTCGATGAAACTTACGTCGAATTTGCCGATAGCGAGAGTGTGATCCCTTGTCTTGATGCGCATGCGAATTTGGTGGTTTTGCGCACCTTGTCCAAATCACATGCGGCGGCGGGCTTGCGGTGCGGGGTGGCGGTGGCGCGGTCCGATGTCACTGGATTATTACAAAAAGTGCTGGCGCCCTATCCCCTAGCACAACCGGTTGTTGACGCGGCACTGACCATTTTATCTGCACCGTCACAAGCTGTTCTGGCGGCAAAACGGCGCGACATTGTGGCCCGGCGCGAGGAGGTGGCGGCCGCGCTATCCGCATGCCCAGATATTGTTGAGCTGTTGCCATCTGATGCGAATTATTTACTGGTCAGGGTCAAAGACGCCGCAGATCTATGTAATAAATGCCGTAATTCTGGCATCATTCTACGGAACCAATCGCATCAGCCGGGGCTAGAAAATTCGGTGCGGGTTTCAATTGGTAGCCATGAGGATATGCAGGCATTTATCGCCGTGGTAAAGGGCGAGACCCTAGAGCCCCGTACCGATCAACGCGTGGGAACGGTCATTCGTAAAACCAACGAAACAGCAATTTCTGTACGGGTTAATCTTGATGCGGTGGCCCCGGTGCGCATTCGTACCGGTATAGGGTTTTATGATCATATGCTTGATCAGATTGCCAAACATGGCGGGTTTTCTATGGAAATTGAATGTGATGGCGATCTGCATATCGATGCCCATCATTCCGTTGAGGATTGCGCGATTGCGCTTGGTCAGGCCATCCGGCAGGCATTGGGGGACAAACGCGGTATTGGCCGCTATGGGTTTTTCCTGCCGATGGATGAGTCACAGGTCAAGGTTGCACTCGATTTTGGTGGGCGTTTTTATCTTGATTTTAAGGCTGATTTTCCAGAAAGCCATGTTGGTGATTTGCCAACGGATATGGTGCCGCATGTGTTTTATTCGCTGGCTGAAAATATGCAGGCCAATTTGCATATCGCTGTCACTGGTGAAAACACGCATCACATGGTTGAGGCCTGTTTCAAAGGGTTTGGCCGGGCGTTGCGGCAAGCGATCCGCCGTGATGGTGATGAGATGCCAAGCACAAAGGGCAGCTTATGATCGCAATTATTGACAGTGGTGGCGCCAATATTGCCTCGGTGCAATTTGCGCTGGAACGGCTGGGCGCAGAATCGGTCTTGACCCGTGACGCGGCAGAAATTGCCGCGGCCGACCGGGTGCTTTTGCCCGGTGTGGGGGCCGCGCCAGTGGCCATGCAAGCCCTCAAGGATGCGCAATTGATTGAACCCATCCGAAAACTTCGCCAGCCGGTTCTGGGGATATGTTTGGGCATGCAATTACTGTTTGGCCGGTCGGCTGAAGGTGATACAGACCTGCTTGGGATTCTAGATGGTGATTGCCGAGCGTTTTACCCAGAAGGTGGCTGGTCCGTGCCACATATGGGGTGGAACCGCCTGCGCCCAACCACCACGCATCCGCTTCTGGCTGGTTTGCCTGATGTGGCGCATGTGTATTTTGTACATAGCTATTTTGTACCGGTAAATGACGCCACCATTGCGGCCTGCCAGTATGGTGAGGATTTTACTGCGATTGCCGCCATGGATAATTTTATGGGATGCCAGTTTCACCCGGAACGATCAGGGCAGGTCGGCGCACGTATTTTGCAGAATTTTTTGGAGATGCCACGATGATTTTATATCCGGCAATTGATCTGATTGGTGGTGCTGTCGTGCGGTTGCATAAAGGTGATTTTGACCAGCTGACAGAATATGGAACCGATCCGGTGGCCGTTGCGAAATCCTATGCTGATGCTGGGGCCAGATGGTTGCATCTTGTTGACCTTGATGGTGCCAAAAATCCACAAAACCGACAAATTGATTTAATTGCCAAAATCATTAACAGCACTGGCTTGTCGGTACAAACCGGCGGCGGGATCCGGTCGGCAGATGATGTTGCCGCGTTACTTCATGCGGGCGCCGCACGTGTTGTTATTGGCAGTCTTGCGGTGCGAGATCCAGATCTTGTCAAACAGCTTTTGCGCCAACATGGGCCGGAAAAAATCTGTCTGGCGGCGGATGTTATCTGGCAGAATGACGCGTTTTATATTGCGGTGTCCGGCTGGCAAGAAGCCAGTGATCTTAGCCTGTTTGATTTTTTAAACATGTTTGAAACCGCTGGACTAACGCATGTCTTATGCACGGATATTGACCGTGACGGAACCTTGCAGGGGTTTAACCGGTCGCTCTATGCCGACGTCAAACAAGAATTTGGTCATCTGCAATTGCAGGCGTCAGGTGGGGCGAGCCGCCTTGAAGATTTACAGAACCTGAATGCCGATGGGGTGATTATTGGCAAAGCGCTGTATGAAGGCCGGTTTTCTGTCGCCCAAGCGCTGGAGGCAATCGCATGCTGACCAAACGCATTATTGCTTGCCTAGATGTTAAAGATGGCCGCGTGGTCAAAGGCGTGCAATTTCGAAACCATGTTGATATGGGGGATATTTTAGAGCTGTCGCAACGCTATGCAGATGAAGGCGTTGATGAATTGGTGTTTTATGATATTACCGCCAGCAGTGATGGGCGGGTGGTTGACAAAAGCTGGGTGAACCAAATTGCCCGCCGGATCAATATACCGTTTTGTGTGGCTGGCGGAATCAGATCGGTTGCTGATGCCAAGGCGATTTTAAATGATGGTGCAGATAAAATTTCGGTCAATTCACCAGCACTTGAAACGCCTGAATTTATTACCGAACTTGCCGCGGCCTTTGGCACGCAATGCGTTGTGGCAGGCATTGATAGCCGCCGCGAAGATGATGGGCGCTTGCAGGTGTATCAATATACCGGTGACGCCAGCAAAACAATCAAATCGAAGCGCGAGACGGTCGCGTGGGCGCGGCAGGTTGTGGCGCTTGGCGCCGGCGAAATTGTGCTGAATTGCATGAATAATGATGGGGTCAGACAGGGCTATGATCTTGATCAGTTAAAAGCTGTGAAAGATGCTGTTTCTGTGCCGGTGATCGCATCAGGCGGGGCAGGTGACTATCAGCATTTTGCCGATTTGTTTCAGGCGACCGATATAGATGGTGCGTTAGCGGCATCGGTGTTTCATAGCGGTAAAATACCAATTCCCGATCTCAAAGCCTTTTTACGGGCGCAATCTATCGAAGTGCGAGTGTGATATGCCAGCGATAAACAGTGATGCCCTTGCATGGGAAAAAGGCGGCGGTTTGTTGCCGGCGATTATCCAAGATGTAAATACTGGTCAGGTATTGATGCTTGGCTATATGAATGCGGACGCGCTTGCTAAAACCTTGGACATAAAAAGAGTAACGTTTTATTCGCGGTCAAAGGACAGATTATGGACAAAAGGCGAAACGTCAGGCAACTGGCTGGATTTTGTGAGCGCCGAGATGGATTGTGATGCCGACACAATTTTGATTCAGGCCCGGCCACATGGCCCGGTATGCCATACAGGAAGCCAGACGTGTTTTAATGATCATTCGGCCAGAAAAACCGGCTTTTTAGACCAATTATCCGCGTTAATTGCCTTGCGCCACCGCACCATGCCGGAAAATAGTTACACGACCAGCCTGTTTCGTGACGGCACCGCGCGTATTGCCCAAAAAGTGGGTGAAGAGGGGGTCGAACTGGCCTTGGCGCGTATGAAAAATGATCCAGAAGAAACCAAAAACGAAGCCGCGGATTTATTGTTTCATATGATGGTTTTGCTGGAGGATGCCGACTTGGCGTTTAGCGATGTCGTCGCAGTTCTACAAGAACGTCATAAAGAGCAGTCGTCAATTGCGAGATAATTTTTCTGGGCGGATACGAACTTTAAGCCACACGATAAAAATTTGTAAATGAACCCTCATGGCGAAGCTATTGGTTGTAGATAAATTTCTATGGCTGTTTTTTAATTCGTGATATCCGATAGAGCTAGAATTACAGGAGCATTCAATGGAAAAGATAAAGGCTAAAAAGGTCACTGCGGAGAAAGCAGCGAAAAAAGGCTTCTATATTGTCACTCCGGAGCGTAAAGGCGCGGGGCCACCCAAAAATACCAAGTATACAGAGAGTCAACGGAGTTACCACGCACGTAGGTATATGCAAATTCATTCCGCTCGCTCTACAGCGGAAAAGGGTGATTTGTAGGTTACTTTGATTTAGAAGAGACCGCGTTTAAAGGTGGGGAAAAATACAGGAAATTCATTCACGAAAAGTCACGTTAAGATGATCAATGTATTTTTTATTTGTGTAAGTTTAAGGGCCGCA
>CAJWSS010000040.1:0-10771 GCA_913045915.1 uncultured Alphaproteobacteria bacterium
ATCCATAGGTCAAAATGGGCACCAGCGTTACGGTGATGGCCAGAACGCCGGCCGGCACATGCGCCGCCGCATAATAGAAACACACGCTGGGGATGGCGGTGCCAAGCAAGGCGACGATGATATAGAGCTTGATGGCCAGCCATGTCATGGCTAGCCGGCGCCCGCGCAAATAGACATAACCGAGCAGTAATAGGCCGGCCAACAAAGACTGCCAAAACGCAATGCCAATGGGTGTTGTGCCATCGGTCATTGCCAATTTTGCCACCGAAAATGACAAACCCCAGGCAACGCCCATATAGGCCAGCCCCAACCAAGGTATATATTTGCGTAACATGTTGTCTTCCACTGTCGCCAACAACTCTGCCACATTGCGGTCTTGCCGCCATAGCGTCAAGACGAAGTTGTATGCAGCATTGTTTGCATATTTTGCGGCGGGTTTGATAAGCTGGATGAATGCACCAAGCCGCTGATATAGAAACATTGCGTCAAGCCATCGTTGATGAAATTGCCGAATTGGATCGCTTGCGCGGGCAAGCGCGAGATAGCTGCGCCCCAGTCGTCTTAGACCAGCAATCGGTTGGGCGTTTATCGCGCATGGATGCAATGCAACAACAGGCGATGCATATCGCGAATGATACCCGGCGCCAACATCGCTATGCGGCATTATCGGCGGCATTGAAACGGATGAATGACGGGGATTATGGCTATTGTCATCAATGTGATGAAATCATTGGTGCTGGCCGTTTGGCGATTGATCCGGCGGCAATGCTTTGTGTGCAGTGTGCATAATGGTTGGGTCTGTGTGACAAGCTCGCCAAGCGTGCATTTATGTCGCATGTTAGAGTTGCGACAGTTAGGGTAACCCTCGACCATGATCCAAAAACACACCAATTCAAATCGTCACTTCAGCCTTGCCCTATTATGGCGCGGGTTTCGTAAAACCTGTCCGCAATGCGGAGACGGGCCGCTCTTGAAAGGCTATCTAAAACCGCAAGCCACATGTTCAGCCTGTAACGAAGATTTTAGCCATATCAGCGCTGATGATGGCCCAGCATGGCTGACCTTATTGATTGTTGGGCATGCGGTGGTACCGCTGATGCTGGTTTTTGGCCGCAGTGATTATGTGCCGCTCTGGCTGGCCGTGCTGATTTCGTCGATTGTCACGCTGATTGGCGTTTATCTTGTTTTGCCTCGGGCCAAAGGCATTTTTATCGCGCTGATCTGGCTGACAGGTGCCACCGGCCAAAATGAATTTTCCGACTCATCTGACCTGCGAGACTAAATGTCCCGCTAAAGTCCAGCGGTGTGGACTGCCTAAGCATCACTGCGTGCCGGCGTGCCTGCTAAAACGCATTTGTCAAAACGCACCTGCCAACACATGAAAATTCTGATGATAATTATTCCAAAATGAAAAAATTCTTGTTTTTTTCATTTTTTCTTGTCACGGTTTTTATACAAAAGCGAGATAAATAGCCAAAATCAGCGGCGGGGGATAATCTATGTTGGTAGAGGTTGATCATCGCCGACAGTCTGTATCACCCGTGCAATCGTCGGGTCATATTGGCAATGACATTCGGGCCCTGCGGCGGTCACGCAACTGGACGCTGAGCGATCTTGCTGAACAGCTTGATCGGTCGGTTGGATGGTTGTCGCAGGTTGAACGTGACGTGACTGAACCGGCGCTCGAAGACATCCGCAAAATTGCCGCATTATTTAATTTGCCTGTCGGGTTTTTCTTCACTGCGCCAGCCAATCAGGATGAACAGCACCATATTGTGCGCGCCGGGTCTGGACGGGTGATGAATGACACGTCAAAAGGATTGCGAGAAATTTTATTGTCACCCGATCTAGGTGGTGCCTTTGAAATTATCCATTCGGTGTTTGCCCCGGGGGCAAAATGCCCACAGCCGTTTGTCCGCCCGACCGAAGAGGCCGGCTATGTGATTTCTGGACAATTTTCTTTGTTTATTAACGACCAGCGGTTTGATTTGAACCCGGGCGACAGTTTTAGATTTTCTGGCGAGACCATCACTTGGGTGAATGAGGGTGATGCTGATTGTGTGGTTGTGTGGGTGATTGCCCCGCCGGTGTATTAAATTTTGCAAATTGAAACTGAGATAAAATGAATGAGAATGATGCGATGACACAGGCTACCCCAGAAATCAATGATGCAATGCGCCAGCCCACCTCTGCTTTGCCATCAACCGCTCGTGTTGTGGTCATTGGCGGCGGCGCAGTTGGATGTTCGGTTCTGTACCATCTGGCCAGCATGGGTTGGACCGATTGTGTGCTTCTTGAAAAAAATGAACTGACATCTGGATCAACATGGCACGCGGCTGGCAATTGTCCGAATTTTGTCGGTTCATGGACGATGATGAAAATCCAGTCTTACTCTACCAAGCTATATCGTGAGCTTGGCACGCTGGTAGATTACCCGATGAATTATCATGTCACCGGTGCGATCCGCTTGGCACATAGCCGCCAACGGATGGAGGAGTTTCGCCATGTCGAGGCGATGGGGCGCCAAATGGGTGTCGAATTTCAGGAAATGTCCAATCGCGAAATGCAGGATATTTACCCGTTCTTAGAAACGCATGATCTATATGGCGGACAGTGGGACCCGCTTGACGGGGATATTGATCCGGCGCAACTGACTCAGGCACTGGCCAAAGGGGCGCGTGACCTTGGGGCAAAAATCGTACGTTTTTGTCCAGTGACGGCGGTGGAACATATTCAAGATGAATGGGTGCTGACGACGCCAAATGGCACGATCCGCGCTGAATATGTGGTAAATGCGGCTGGCTATCGTGCGGCAGAATTGGGCCGGATGTTTGGCCGTGATGTGCCATGCGTGTCTTTGGCGCATCAATATCTGATCACTGAACCCATTGCCGAATTGACCGCGCGCGACACCAAGCTGCCACTGCTACGCGATCCTGATAGTTCGTATTATTTGCGGCAGGAAAAAGACGGGCTATTGCTTGGCCCTTACGAGAAAAATTGCCGCGCCCATTGGGTTGATGCCAGTGATCCAATGCCTGATGATTTTTCTTTCCAGCTTTATAATGACGATTTGGAACGGCTTGAATGGTATATCGAAGATGCCTGTGCGCGGGTGCCACTATTGGGTACGGCTGGCATCACGCGGGTGGTGAATGGGCCGATCCCTTATGCGCCTGACGGGTTGCCCTTGATTGGGCCAATGCCGGGTGTACCAAATGCGTTTGAGGCTTGTGTCTTTACCTTTGGTATCGTGCAGGCTGGCGGTGCTGGCAGATTACTGGCTGAAATGATCGTTGAAGGCGAAACCGAAAGCGACAGTTGGGCGGTTGACCCGCGGCGCTTCACCGATCATGTCGATCAGGCCTACACCACCGCCAAGGCGATTGAAACATATAGCCATGAATATGCGATGCATTTTCCGCAAATTCAGTGGCCAGCCGGGCGTAAGGCCAAACTATCTCCTTTATATGACCGCTTAGCGGCCGCCGGCGCCGAATTTGGCAGTTATGGTGGCTGGGAACGGGCAGATTGGTTTCCTAAAAATGATGCCGACCGGCACCCTGCCAACAGCTATGATCGCCAGCATTGGTTTGACACTGTCGGCGCAGAATGCCGGCATGTTGCCGCACATGCTGGCATTTTGGAACTCACCGGATTTTCACGCTTCCATCTTACCGGTGAAGGCGCCGCCGATTGGTTGGCATCAGTGATCACCGGTAACTTGCCGCAGGTGGGTCGTATCGGTCTGGTGTATTTTGCGTCGGCTAAAGGCAAAGTGCTGACCGAAATGTCGGCCACACGTCTGGCTGAAGATGAGTTTTTATTAATCACCGGTGCCGGGGCCTATTGGCATGACCGTGACCTGCTAAACGGCTATTTGCCCAAATCAGGTGGCATCACTTTGCAAGATACCACCCGCGATCATGCAACGCTGTTGGTCACTGGACCAAAATCACCGGCGATTATTGCCGCCGCAACCGGACTCAGCACCGCGCCAGCAGATTTCCCGTGGCTGTCGCACCAATCTTGCCAGATTGCCGGGTGCCGGGTCACTGCAATCCGTGTGTCCTTTGCCGGTGAGGCCGGATGGGAAATTCACTGTGACATGGCGGATGTTGTCGCTGTTTATGATGCCATTATGGCGGCTGGTGCGCCGCATAAGCTTGGTCATTTTGGTATGCTGGCACTTGATTCAATGCGGCTGGAAAAAGGCTATCGGTCATGGAAGTCGGACCTGACATCAGACTACACAATGCTGGAAAGTGGTCTTGGTCGCTGGGTGAAATTTGACAAGGCTGATTTTGTTGGACGCGCGGCCTTGCAAGCTGAATATCAGGCCGGGTCACAACGCCAATTTGTAACTTTGACGCTGGATGATCCGGCTGATGACAATGCCGATCCATTTGGCGAGGCGGTCTATCTAAGTGTTGTGCAATGTGATGGAGTTGACGCTGGGCTTGTGGTGTCGTCCGGCTATGGGCACCGGGTCGGTAAATCAATCGCCATGGCGGTGGTTGATCAAGACAAGCTAGCCTCTGCCGGCCAGATCACGGTGACGGTTCTGGGGCGCCAACGTGTGGCGCATCTGGTGCCAGCACATGTGCTGTATGATCCAACTAATGAAAAGCTGAGAGGGTAGTGATATGGCAGTCCCGTCGCATGCTCGTGCGGTAATTATTGGGGGCGGCGTTGTTGGCTGCTCGATCGCGTATCATCTTGGCAAACTGGGCTGGCGTGATGTTGTGTTGCTGGAACGCAAACAGCTGACATGCGGCACAACATGGCATGCCGCTGGTCTGATCGCGCAATTGCGTGCCACACAGAATATGACGCGGCTGGCGAAATATTCACAAGAACTCTATTTTGGGCTTGAGGCTGAAACCGGGGTAGCCACCGGTTTTAAGCGCAACGGGTCTATCACTGTCGCGCTGACTGACGAACGAATGGAAGAACTACGCCGTTCGGCGGCCATGGCGCGGGCGTTTGGTGTTGAAATTGATGAAATCTCACCATCTGATATCGCGTCACGCTATCCCGGCTTGTCGGTTGATGATGCGGTTGGCGGGGTGTGGTTGCCGAAAGATGGTCAGGCTGATCCGGTGAATATCACCCAGGCACTGGCAAAAGGCGCGCGCAATTTTGGCGTGGCAATTCATCAGGGCATTAAAGTCACCGGCATCACGAAGCAGGCTGGCCGCGTCACTGGTGTGACCACTGATGCTGGTGATATTGCCGCTGATTATGTGGTCAATGCGGGTGGCATGTGGGCACGTGATATTGGTCATATGGCGGGTGTAGCGGTGCCGCTTCATGCGTGTGAACATTTTTATATTGTCACCGAAGCCATGCCCGATTTAACCCCAAATCTGCCAGTTCTGCGGGTACCTGACGAATGTGCCTATTACAAAGAGGATGCCGGAAAAATTCTGCTTGGTGCGTTCGAACCAAATTCAAAACCATGGGGCATGAATGGTATTCCTGAAGATTTTGAGTTTGATTCTTTGCCCGAGGATTTTGATCATTTTGAGCCTATTTTGGAACGTGCTGTTGAGCGGTTTCCGATGCTGGCAACGGCCGGCATTCAGACCTTCTTCAATGGGCCGGAGAGTTTCACCCCAGATGATCGTTATATTCTGGGAGAGGCACCTGAACTGAAAAACTTTTTTGTGGCGGCTGGGTTCAATTCGGTTGGCATTCAATCGGCTGGTGGTGCAGGTATGGTGTTGGCTGAATGGATGGAAACTGGCAATGCGCCGATTGATTTATGGGATGTTGATATCCGCCGGATGCAACCATTTCAGGCGAACCGCAACTATTTGCAGAGCCGTGTTTCAGAAACACTTGGCCTTTTATATGCTGATCATTTTCCATACCGACAATTTGCTTCGGCGCGCGGTGTACGCCGGTCACCAATTCATAATTATCTGGCGGATCGGGGCGCATGTTTTGGCGAGGTGGCCGGCTGGGAACGGGCGAACTGGTTTCTGCCTGAAGATGCTATTAATTCGGGCAAGACAGCATCTTATGAATATAGCTGGAAACGGCAAAACTGGTTCGATTACAGCGCGGCTGAACATCGGGCCGTGCGTCAGTCAGTTGGTCTTTTTGATATGTCCAGTTTTGGCAAAATCAAGCTGGTGGGACGTGACGCCGAAGCTGTGCTGCAGCGCATTGCGGCGAATGATGTGGCGGTGCCGGTCGGTAAAATTGTCTATACGCAATTCCTTAATGAGGCTGGCCACATAGAGGCGGACGTGACCATCACAAGGCTTGCGGATGATGAATTTCTTGTTGTCACGCCGGCGGCGACGATCCGCCGCGATCTGCATTGGATCACCGCGCATATACCTGATGATGCTCAGGCCTATGCCGTTGATATGACAGTGTCGGAATCGGTGCTGGTGGTTATGGGCCCGCAAGCGCGTGAATTTCTGCAAGCATTAATTCCGCAAAGTCTGGCAAATGACGATTTTGCTTTTGGGACTATGCAGCCGATTGAAATTGGCCACGCCATCGGACGGGCGCACCGTGTCACCTATGTTGGGGAATTGGGTTGGGAACTCTATGTCCCAACGGATATGTCCGCACATGTGTTTGAAACATTGATGGCACGCCGCAAAGAACACCCATTGGCATTATGCGGGTTACATGCACTCGATAGTTGCCGGATCGAAAAAGCCTTTCGGCACTTTGGCCACGATATTTCAAATGAAGACCATGTGCTAGAGGCTGGTTTGGGGTTTGCGGTCAAGGAAGACAAAAAGGCCGGGCGGTTTGGCGGCATGATCGGCGCTGACGCGGTACGGGCTAAGCGCAATGATGGATTGTCGCAACGGCTGATGCAGTTCCGCCTCAAAGACCCTGAACCGTTGCTGTATCACAATGAGGCGATTTTGCGTGATGGCGAATTAATCGGCTATTTGACCAGTGGCAATTATGGGCATCATCTGGGCGCGGCAATTGGTCTTGGCTATGTGAAATGTAAAATGGCTGGTGAGACGGCACAGCAACAGTTGCAATCAAACTACCAGATAGATGTCGCTGGCCAGCTGGTTGATGCCGAT
Source organism: uncultured Alphaproteobacteria bacterium (assembly GCA_913045915.1). Classification (GTDB taxonomy): domain Bacteria; phylum Pseudomonadota; class Alphaproteobacteria; order Puniceispirillales; family Puniceispirillaceae; genus UBA3439. The sequence continues at coordinate 7,068 of CAJWSS010000040.1, forward strand.
GTCAGCTTTAGCCCGATGTATGACCCAAAGGCACGGCAAGTGCGATTGTAGAGAGGATGGCTGTTTGATGAGCATTGAGCGTTTGTTCCCCCGATCAAGCCGCCGCAGTGGCGGCCGTGAGGCCCGCCGTAGCTTACGGGCCGCCCCGTTGGCCGATGATTTGCGGCCGGTGCGGGCTGGTTTGTCTGGCGGTCAATTCAAACCATTAGATGATGCCGCCGTCCAAGCGGTCAATGACACAGTGTTTCAAATTCTTGACGAGATTGGTCTTAGTCAGGCGCCGCAGTCAGGCATTGACTATATGACCAAAGCCGGGGCGGTTTTGGGTGAGGATGGGCGGGTGCGTTTCCCGCGCAGTCTTGTCGAAGATACATTGGCAAATTGTGCGCGGCATATCACCCTTTACGGGCAAGACCCAAAACATGACCTGTTGCTGTCAGGATCGCGTGTGCATTATGGCACCGCCGGGGCCGCGGTACATGTTGTTGATGTAGTCGGTAATAACTATCGCGAATCCTATCTGGCTGACATTTATGATGCCGCGCGTATTGTCGAAAAGATGGATAACATCCATTTCTTTCAGCGTCCCATGGTGGCACGTGATATCGAAGATCCATGCGATCTTGATCTCAACACCATCTACGCATCGGTAAAGGGCACAACCAAGCATGTGGGGGTGAGCTTTACCGAGGCCCATCATATGGGGCCGTCGATTGAGTTGCTTCATAGCATTGCTGGTGGTGAGGATAAATGGCGGGCCAGACCGTTTGTATCCAACAGCAATTGTTTTGTTGTGCCGCCGCTACGTTTTGCCACTGAGTCCTGTTTGGTGATGGAAGCGGCGGTGCAGGCCGGCATGCCGGTTTTGCTGTTATCGGCCGGTCAAGCCGGGGCCACAGCGCCCGCTAGTATTGCCGGGGCCGTGGCACAGGCATTGGCCGAGGTGATTGCCGGGCTTGTTTATGTCAATGCGATGAAGCCGGGGCATCCATGTATTTGCGGCACCTGGCCGTTCGTTTCGGATCTGCGGACCGGGGCCATGTCGGGCGGTTCAGGCGAACAGGGGCTGTTAACGGCGGCATGTGCGCAAATGTTGCAATATTATGATTTGCCGGGCGGGGCCGCCGCCGGCATGGCAGATTCAAAAATGCCAGATGCGCAATCTGGATACGAAAAAGGCAGTACATTGGTGATGGCTGGTCTGTCGGGGTTGAATATGGTGTATGAAGCGGCCGGCATGCATGCCTCGCTTCTTGGTTTTTGTCTTGAAAGCCTGATCATTGACAATGATATGCTGGGGCAATGTTTGCGATGTGTCCGCGGGATTGAAGTCAATGACACCACGCTAGACATTCAGGTGATGCGTGATGTGTGTATGGGGGGACCCGGACATTATTTGGGGCATGATCAAACAATTTCTTTGATGCAGACCGAATATATCTACCCGCTGATTGGTGACCGTTCCAGCCCGAAAGAATGGGAAGAACTTGGCAAACCAAATCTGATTGAAACCGCGATCAAGCGCAAACAAGACATTTTGGATCATTTCCATCCAACGCATTTGCCTGCCGCGCTTGATGCAGATTTGCGGCGCCGGTTCAATATTTTGCTTGACGGTTGAAACGGTGTGCCCGGGACCAATTAATTGCGGACCGGCGCCCCATCATCGAGCATACTGCTGATCCGCTGGTGTGTCGGTGCGGTTTTTGCCAGACTGATAAAAGCGGTACGTTCACGTGCATAGAGTGCATCTTCATCCACATCAGCCACGCCACCATCAGCTTGCACCATAATGCTGGCAATCGCCATGGCGGTGGTTTTGTCATGTGGCATAAAATCACCCTTATCAATCCCTGCCTGCATAAAATCGGCCATTTTATCAGACAGGGCGGCGCTGGCTAATTGGGCTGTTGGTGGCTGTGGCGGCTGGTAATTCACGGCCAATTCACCAATAAGCGCGATAGCCCGCGGTAATAAACGATCGCGGTTCATGATGGTTTCATCATGATTGGGGCGGAAATATTGCAATCTTGCCGACAATTCAGGTGATGATCCGGTCGCCCCATAGCCTATATTCATCCAGCATTTCCATGCGGCGTCGTCCCATGATCTGGTTTCTTCATACCAGCGCAGATAGCTCTCTTTAACGCCGCCACCGCTTGGCACAACCCCAACAGCCGATTCAACAAGCCCTAGAACTGAATTGCTGTGAACCACCAGCTTGTCGCAATGTGCCAACACTTCGAAACCGCCGCCAACGGCAAGTCCTGATGGCGCGCCAACAACTGGCACCGGCGCATATTTCAGGTCTTTTACTGCCATTTGGAAGCGCCATAAAAACCCATCAATGCCGTCCCAGTCCTCTGCCTCAATCATCGCCCGAAAGGCGTTGAGGTCCACACCGGCAGAAAAATGCTGGGCGTCGTTATGGACGATAATGCCGGCGCCATGGTCTTTGGCCGCGGCGGCGACGATCTGCATCGATTCATCTGTTAGCGCATTGGCTTTAGAATGAAATTCAATGAGACGTAAATCCCCATCAAGCGCAAACAGACTGGCGGCATCATTTGTCAAAATCGGTGTCAGGGTCCGGCGGGTCAGGGAAAAGCGCATGACGCCGTCGGGCAGATTGACCGGATGGCGCCTCCCGCTAGCATGCCGCACAAGCAATTGGCGCTGACTGACACTATAGGTCGGGCTGCCATCGGCTAGAATGTCTGGCACTGATAGACCGCATTCGTCACAAAGTGCGGCAAAACGCTCACTGCCAATGGCATCAATCATTTCAAACGGGCCACGTTGCCAGTTAAAGCCAAGCTTCATCGCATCATCAATATCTTGCGGGTTTGTCGTGACATCGGGGATCAGGCCAGCCGCATAATGGAGTACCCGTGCTAAAACCCGTCGGCAGAATTGTGCGTGTGAATCGCGACCATCAATAATGGGTATTAGTGGTTCACCTTGACGCGCGGTGGCGTCTGCCGCGGCAATGGCGGCGGGTGGCAGGGTTTTGCTGGCAACGCCATAAGGCGGCACGCCGCCGCCTGTATGTCCAGCCAGTTGGCGGGCCATACGCACCCCGTTGGCATCGGTCATATAAAATCCGCCTTTGCCCTTATCGCCGGTAAAGCCGGTGGCAATCATTTCAGCGATCATCGGGTTGTCACCGCCAACCGCGTGGAATGCATCACCATCTGGCAGAATGGAGCCAAGCGAGGTCACAACATCTGCCATCAAATCAATGCCGATTAGGTCATAAAGGCCAAATACACCGGTTTTTGGAATGCCCATGGGCCGGCCCATTAGCGCATCGGCATCTTCAATCGTCAGGCCGCAACGGATGGCTTCATCAATGCCAACCTGAAGCGCAAAGACGCCCACCCGGTTGCCTAAAAATCCAGGTGTATCAGCACAACGCACCACGCCCTTGCCCAAAACGCGGTCGTTAAAATCGGCAAGCCGATCAATCACATCATCGGTCGTATCGGTGCCACGCACCAGCTCAAGCAGGCGCATATAACGTACTGGGTTGAAATAATGAGTGATGGCAAATCGTTGCCGAAAATCTGTTGGCATATCCTCGACAAGCAAGCGGATCGGTATGGTCGAAGTGTTTGAACTGACGATGCAATCGGCACGGATGGTGTCATGCAAACGCTGGTATAGGGCTTTCTTGATGTCAAGACGTTCAACAACTGCCTCGA
>CAJWSS010000041.1:0-10577 GCA_913045915.1 uncultured Alphaproteobacteria bacterium
TCATCAAAAATGGATCAAACGGCGTGGTATCACCAAAACCGAAAACCCGGTGCAGGTGTACCCCTGCGCCTTCCATTGTCGGACGTGACTGGCTCGACATTTTAACTGGCCTGATTGACATGTGCCGTCTCCAAAAAAAATAAATGATATTGCAGTACGGTTAAGGGCGAGGTGATGAATTATCTCGGTGCCGCACCGTCGTCATTGGGCTAATATAGTGGAGCTTGCGGTTTTTTGCATATCTGTTTTCAATGAAGAACTTTTGCCAAATACGCAATAAATTGAGATAAATTTTCTGTAATGGTCAAAGGCGACATTTTCATTTGATGACATAAATGCTGCTGGGTCCAATCGGGCTAATTGGTTGGCTAACGCGCAGTCGTGGTGGCTGGTCTCTGGCTGGCGACAGTCATCGTTACCACTGCCGCCAAAGTGATGGCTCCGCCAATAATTTCCAATTTTGATAGGGATTCGCCCAAAAACACCCACGGCCACAGCGGGCCAAGAACGCTTTCTATCAGCACTAGCAAACTGACTTCGGCAGCGGGAAGATATCCTGTGCCGGTTGTTACCAAGGCAATGCCAAGGCCGATGGTAAATGCCCCCATAAACAGAATAATCAGCATGTCGCTTTGCTTTATGGCGAGCCCGCCATCCAGCAGAAAAGCGGCGACACCACCCAATATTGCGCTGAAAACACCGGCCATAAATGTGCCGCCTAAAACATCACTCTTGCGGCTACGCCGTGCAATTACCAGCATGATCGCAAAGCATCCCGCCGATACAAATGCGCTTAAATTTCCAAGCGAATAGCCAAGTGATGCCCCGTCATATACCATCAGACCAACGCCAAAAATCGCGATCATCATGGTCGGCCATGTCACCAGATGCGGTATTTCACCAATCCATTTCCAAGCAATAATGGCCGCTAAAAACGGAACAATGGTTAAAATAAGCAGGGTTGAGGCCACCGAAGTATGAAGCATCGAAAAAATATAACTGGTGAACGCAAGTGCCAGCCAAGCGCCCATCCACAGATCATGCCGGTCGATTGATCGCAACACAGTTTTGGGTGGGCAACGGCGCCGGACGCAAATCACCACCAACACCATTAGGGTGAGGCTAAGGGAACGGTAAAATAATATCTGAAACCCAGTGGCATCGTCCAACAGGCGCATTAAAACGCCAACAAAGCTCATGAAAGATGCGCCGCCAAGAACGAACATCATGGCAATGGGTCGTGTCATGAAACACCTTAGATTTATTTAGTCAGTGGTTCTGAACCGACTATGCTGAATGATAATCACCGTGCCAATAGGTAAAATGAGGGCAATGCCGGCAACGGTGATTAACAATAGGCCCAATTCTGAATAATCGGCAGTTGTGACAATGTCATTGGTGATTTTGTCTTTGACTTCACGCGTCACAATAAAGACTTGGTTGAGATATTTTGTACCAAGTGCGCTGGCCGACAATGCGAGATTGGTAAAAGAGGCAAATACCGCAAAAAATGTGGCCTTTAGATGTGCTGGGGCATTTTTGGCGATCCAAGCGAGCAATGGGATCATTGCGACCTGTCCAAGCGGCGATTCAACCGCCGTATTGATGATGGCAATGAATCTAGCGTCGACAACGCCGCTAGTGATGCTGGCTGTCCAGTGATGCATCCCGTAATACATACCGATGCTTGGCAGAAATAATACAGCCCCAGCAATGGACAAGATGACAATGATTTTGGCCATAGAGTTCTGCGCCATAAAGGGGCGCAATAAGATGATGCCGAGCAGTGTCAGGATTGAGGCGATCAAAGACAGAACCGAAAAAAACTGTTCATCAAACAATAATTCGTCAATTTCAAACCATGTGAGGCCCGGCCCCGGGCTTGGCATAGCCCGAAACATAAAAATAATAATGGCGGTGCCAATGATCATCAGCCGCTGGTTGTACGGTAAAATGGCGACTAAGCGGCTCATTAAAAATAAAATAATGCCAACCGATCCGGCAAACACAATTTCTTGCGCATAGGCAAAATTGCTGAGGCCAAGGCTGACAGAAAACACCACAAACACCAAACTGCCAAGAAGAATGCTCCAATTGACATCGGGGCGCCGGTCGGTGCTGATCACCCCGCCGGACATAACATCAGCCTGATTTGACCTGTTCGTAATGCCTGCCAAAATGACACCAAGCACCGAAAGTGCCGGGATCATCAGCGCATATAAATAAATTTTGGCGTAGAGCTGTATTTTTGCGTCTTCCCCCAGACTGTTGGCACCATCAAATAAAATGACATTGGCAAGTGCGACTAATACCGTGCCGCCAATGATGGCAAAGCGTCCTAATGTCTGCATGGTTGTATGCATGTTTTTTAATTCAGCATCACTATGGGCAACGCCATCTTGATCATATTCTGGAACGGCTTCTACCGTCATCGCATCGGCGACAACATCCTGAACAACAAATCCCACAGGCGCCAGAATGACACTCATCACATACCAGCTTTCTACTGGCAGAATGCTGGCCATGCTGGCGGTATGTGCGATCAGGCCATGCATGATCAAGAGGCTGGCGGCGATCACCCCAGCCCCAAAAAATACCATGTAATTTTTATGTTTCCAGATCAGGTCAACAAGATGGCCAAGCGGCATTTTCAACGCCCATGGCAAACCCGCCCAAAACCCAAGGCTGGCCAAAAAACCAGCAGATAAATTGAGATAGTCTTTCACGAAAAACGTACCAACAATCGCGGTAAGGCCAGAAATGCCGGCGGCCAGATAGACCATCAAAGGTGGCACATAGCTCCAGCGGAACTGCCGTGGCAATTCAGTCAAAATCATCATTATACGCCGTGCCATCATGCATGACACAATATGACAGCCAGAGGATATGCGGCAATCACTTATTTGTTTGCGCCAGCCGGTCATGCCACATATTTATGATGACAGGCGGTATCTGGTCGGGCAAATCTTCTTCCCATGCCAGATAATCTTCGGCATCTTTTAAAACCCCAAAATGCCGGCCGGCAAAAAGCGCACTTCGGTCTATCGGTATATTATTTTGATCAAAGCCAGCGGTCGAAGATGTCAGGGTTTTCGTGTCAAGCGGCTGGTCTTGCCACACAAAAATACCGTCGATCTTCCATCCGATTTTGGTCAATATATGCGCGATCATGTCACCAGTTTCGTGGCATGGCGCGACAATCCCGATGGCAGCCGTATCTGGTTTTTGATCAAGCATAAGGCTTATATTGCACCATTGGCTGGCGGCAATATGGCCTGATGCAAATTCAGATGACAGCCGAAAATCAAAAATTGGCGTAGCGTTCGACAGCCAATTTTCAATTAACTGCGGATCAGATCTTTCGCCAAGCGTATCATTTTGTGGGGGGGAGGTATGAAGATGATCTGTCTCAACAATAACGATCTCAACATCAAATCCCATACGTGACAGCCAATAGGCGGCAAAAGCCGCGCGACTTCCAGAGGCGATGTCAAGCAATAGGATGGGCACATGATATCTGGCGATTGACCGGTCAGTTTGTTGCACAAGGTTGGTGCCAGATATCTTAATGAGGCGCGATCCAACGAGATACCCGTTGGCGGCGTCATCGGATACATCAAACATAAGGTGGCTGGTGTTGGCTTCAATAAATGTCTGTAATGTGGCCGGATGAATATATGTGGTTGCAATATGCCATCTGTTCAGAAAATCAGTGACAGGTAATGACGATTCAGTTTCAGCCGCCATTGTTTTGGTGGCGCCGTGTTCGCGGGTGAAGCCATCAAGTTCCCATGCCTGTGTGCCGCCGCGAAAAATGCCAAAATTTTGATTATATCCGGCAGCTTTCAGGGTGTGGGCACCGATGATTGATCGGGTACGGCCAGCACAATGCAACAACACCATATCCACTTGATCATGCAGCCGGTCGATATTTGCCAAAAGCAGACTGTTCGGCAGGTTGATTGAGCCGGGCAGGGTGAATCTGTTATATTCACCAGCAGGTCTGACATCGACAAGCTGGGCATGTTGATAGTCAGTCACATAGTCTTGTGGTGTGACTTCCAAAATATCTGACTGGTGCGCCACCACCTCGCCAAATGCTTTTGACCAAACATATTCCCCTTGAACGTAACCGATCACTGGGTTTGTGGGCGTTGTGGTTTTATGCGGCGTGACATTCCGGTATCCAAGCCTGTCTATATAGTCCATAGCGACAGTGCTGGCCGGGTCTTCCCAATTTAGAAACTGAATAGGGAAATCCCGGTCTGGACATAAAAAGGGCAGGCGGGTTGGCAAAATGGATAGGGGAATATTGGTGCTACCAAACCAATGGCCTTGCACATAGTCACGGCGTTCGCGGCTATCAATCAGGCAAAATGGGGCGCCCTGTTCGTATAATGCGGTAAAAATATCTGCAGACATGCCTTGCCCAGATCATCAAAATGTCGTTGGGGTCTGGTCAGATCTGTTCATATTTCAAGCGCTTAACCTGTGTCATGTCGGTGCCTTCAATCCGTAACAGGCTTGTCGGTTCTGTACGGGTTGGCGCATGAAGAACGCCTTCGTCATAGACATAGGCGTCTCCGGGGCGCATCTGATAGGTCTTATTCACCGACACTTTGCCGGGTGTGTCAGCGGTGGCTTGTTGCACAAGATCATATTCGCGCATTTCAGTTTCGCCGCGCACCTGCGCATAAATTGCCCATGATGGCCCATGATCATGTGGCGGTGCGGTTTTGGGTCCGGGGTAATTGTGCGCCAGAATGCAAAATCCTAAATCAGGGTCCTGATAGAGCAAATCACGCTCACCAGCTGTCATGGGGACAAGATGATTGATGGCGTTTTGGTCGGTTAATAATTCTTCAAGATGTGCGGCGATTTTTTGGCGTCCAGCTGGCCCGGGATACGTTTCGAGCCATGTCCGGCATTTTTGCGATAGATCCAACAATACTTCATTCATCCTATAATCCCCCATGCGCGCTGGTCACGCCCGTCCATTTCTATTTTGCAAAATCTGGCAGTTTGACTGAAATCAGCCGCACCTTTGGTTAAAACCGCAATTATTTAATCGCGTTATTTTTCTGCTGTCTACTTGCCATTTTGATTTTTGACCACACCGACACAGATTTGCGCACAGCCCAGCCGGTCACGATGGATGATATCCATGATTGATACGCTTCTGGCGATAGTCTGGTGACAGGTTCGTAATCATTTTTATTGTAGAATGCGAACACTTCAATTTGCAGATCATTGATTTGTTTTTTGGCGAGCAAGTCGTCAATGTCTATTTCATCAGTTTTGCGAAACCATTTTTCTAACCGTTTGTTCAGCCGTTTTTCGATCCAATACATGTGACGTGAACGGTAATCTGTCTCAATAATGGTTAGTAAGTCATCATCTGTCACAATGGATCAGTGCCTCCAGTTTTTGCGCGAGAAAAGTTATTTATAATGGGCCCGGCGGTCTGAAAAAATACGTACGCGTCGTCGCCATGCCTGATAACTACCCGGTTTAAGATTTTGCCGCATCAGCCGTTTCACATCACTTTCCTTCAGACCATACAGCGCTTCTATCTGTTGAAAGCTGGTATGATCAGACAATGCCATTTCAATAATCTCATGAATGTCATTGTCAGTTTTTGTCATAAATTATGGTGCCTATGATGCGGGTGGGTGCGACTTAGTTACCAAAAACTGGCCGAAACATGTCTGGATTGCTGATCCAGTTCATCACCAATGTGATGGCAAACAGCACGACAAAGATTATTGAAACCCCAAGTAATATTTTGCCAAGTCGGTTTTGCTGAAAGGGCGGTAAGGCCATAAATGATTGCTCCTTGATAGATAGGATCATGCCACGAAATGCCAGGGTTGCGAAGTCTGAAAAAATTTTCTTGGTGCCAAATCTATACGCGGAGATATTTATCTTTGAATAGTGGCGTCAATCGTCGGGTGAATCATTCGATCCATATAGGGGGGGTAAGATATGAGACAAATTCTTAAATCCGTTGGGGCAGGTGTTTTTGCTAGATCGTATTTTTCGCACCGGTAAATAGGCAAATATACGGCGCCTGTGACAAGCTAATTTTTGCGGCTTGTTTTTGGCCTGCTATTCATCATAGTCTCGGCACCTGATCGCCATACCCATTTTTAGGATCAGTCTTTATATGCCAGTATTATTATCAGGGCCATTTGCCGCGGGTGACAACGCGTTGCAGGCGTTTTTGGAACAAGGCGCGGCAGGTTATGAGGCCCACAGAAATTTCGATTATGGTCCAGATGACCGTAGCAATGTGTCACAGTTATCAAAATTTATCTCGCACCGAGTGCTGTTTGAATATGATGTGGCAAAGCGTGCGCTGGCGCGGCATCAGCCTGATGTTATTGATAAATTCATTCAAGAAGTGTTTTGGCGGATCTATTGGAAGGGCTGGCTAGAACACAGACCAGCGGTGTGGGCTGATTATGTCGCATTCGATCATGACACCACCCCAACGCACCGCTTTCAACAGGCTGTGACGGGCAAAACCGGCATCGATTGTTTTGATTATTGGTCGGCTGAATTGCAAAACACAAATTATCTCCATAACCATGCCCGCATGTGGTTTGCCAGCATCTGGATTTTCACGCTTGGCTTGCCGTGGCAGGCAGGGGCAAGGTTCTTTATGCAGCATCTCTATGATGGGGATGCCGCATCAAATACCCTTGGCTGGCGGTGGGTTGCTGGCATCCAGACAGCCGGAAAACATTATTTGGCGCGTGCCAGTAATATCGCACAATTCACCAATGGCCGGTTCGCGCCGCAGAATCTAAACGAAACAGCGCTACCAATCGCATCAGCAAAATCTTATGACATTATGCCCATTGATGATCATGCAAATTATCAGAAAAAATATAATAATTTAATTGTTTTAGAAAATGATCTTTATCTAAAAAATGAGGAATTTTATGCCGCCTATGATGCGGTTTATGTGCTACGACCCGATAGTGTTGCGCGCTTAGTTGATATCGCTGGGGCAGTAACAGACTTCAAAATGGGGCTTGTTTCGGCATTTTGTGACATTTGTCCAGATGCACAAATCATTGACTCGGCTGAGCTTCAGCAGATCGCCGCCAGCCAGACAGGTTTGGACATTGTGTACCCGTCAATTGGAGATAATTTAGACCATCTATTTAGAGTGCGAGATAACCATGGGGTTGCCCTGCATTTGTTAAAACGTCCGGAAGATGTGTTTAGCTGGCATTATGCAAAAAAGGGTTTTTTCAACTTTAAAAAACATATCCCAGATATCTTGTCATTTTTGCGTTAATACGAATGTGCGCCGCGTGACTAGCTGTGTGATTTGGCGAGAAATTGGTGTGTGATTAAGCGTTTTGTGGGGCTATGTGGTGGCGCTCGCGGTATCACCATCACCCGCATCAATTGACGTCTCGCCGCGCATAATTTTTTCAAAATTTTCAAAAAATGCTCTCGATAATTTGCGCGCGGTACTTGTGATAAGACGGCTACCCAACTGGGCTATTTTACCACCAGTTTCGGCCTTTGCCGAATAGCGAAGAAGGGTATTGTCACCATCAGCGGTCAATTCAACATCGGCCCCCCCTTTGGCAAAGCCGGCAATGCCGCCATCACCCGCACCAGCAAGGCTGAACCGGTCAGGTGCATGTGTTGTATCGAGGGTCACTTTCCCAGAAAACTTAGCTTTTACTGGGCCGATTTTTAGCACAACACGGGCTTCAAGCTCGGTATCACTGTGTTTTACAAGCTCTTCACAGCCGGGGATGCAGGCTTTCAAGATCGCGATATCATTTAAACTGTCATAAACTTTTGCCATCGGGGCCGGAATGGTGATTTCTTCAGATAGTTCCATTCTTATGTCTCTCTGTCACAACCTTGCGGTCATATTATCGTGCCATCAAACAGATAACACCGCTCTGCTACTGGCGTAAAGATGATATAATATAGGCGTATCTCGCACCTGGGCTAGGCACGGTCAATATTGTGTCACCACACCGCCATTAATTTGCAGCATTTGGCCATTTACAAATCCGCCATGCTCCGAGCATAAATAACCCACCATGGCACCGACGTCATCGGGTTGTCCAAGCCGGCGCACCGGGTTTTCGTCTCGTAATTTGATGAATTTAGGGTCATCTGTAGTCGCTGGATCATCACCCGGAAATGTGCCGGGTGAAATGATATTGGCGGTAATGCCAAGCGGGCCGAATTCGGCGGCCAGAGATTTTGTCAGGCCCCACACCGCATGTTTTGCGACGGCAACAGGTGATGCGCCCGGGTAGCCACGTTGCGCGTTCATGCCCGAAAAACTGATAATGCGCCCCCATCCTTTGTGAGTCATCGCTGGCAACACCAAGCGTGACAGCCATATAGCGGCATTTAAATCAACATTCATCACTCTTTGCCATTCGGCCTCACTTATGTCCAAGAATGGGGCATGCGGTCTGATTGCCGCATTGTTGACTAACACATCAATCGCGCCAAATTGGTCCAACCCAGCCTGAACGATTTGTTCTGCGGCGGCTTTGTCGCCAACATCCCCCATAGCGACCATTGCAGTGCTACCTTTCGCGCGCACTTCGCTGGCAACCTTTTCGGCGGCTTCTTGGTCAGAACTTCCATTCACAATAATATTAAAACCAGCCGCCGCCAGATGATGGGCAATGCCGCGGCCAATATTTTGACCTGATCCGGTAATCAGGGCGGTTTTCGTATCCTTGTTCATATTAGGCTATTTCCAATGTGTTAGTTGCATCGAAGCTATGTGGCACCTGTCCGGTACACTTATTTGATGATCGGTCTAGACAATTTTATGGTGTCCGTTGGCCACCCATCCAATGAGCATAGCTGTGCTGGTGTAAGGCAACAACAATAAACCTGCAGGACAATTTAACCGATCGGGTAATACGCTGGACAAACCAACACCGCGCTGGCATGTTTTTTTCCGCAGATACGGCTTGGTTCATAGTGTTCCGTGGCGTTGATTAGTTTGGTTTAGGAGACACTTTGGTGGCAGATAATCGTCAGATTGACCAGCAACAGGTGCGTGATCATATCGACAGTGTTTTACAAGACTGCGAGCAGGTTTTTGAAAAATTCTTCTTGGCTAAATTCATTGGGTTGAATTTTGAATATCTGCCTGAACATGTGAATGATTCTGATAAAAGCGTTTTAAAAATTACATTTGATGTCAATGAGATGCTAATGAATCCTCAAGGCGCGCTTCATGGCGGGGTTATGGCAACTGTTATGGATATTTCCATGGGGCATTTGCTGAATAAAACGGTCGGCAAGGGCGCAACAATCGAGTTGAAAATTCAGTATTTGCGCCCAGTACGTGAAGGCAGAGTGACATGCGAGGGACGCTTTATCAAAAAAGGGCGTACATTGTCCTTTATGGAGAGCCGCCTGTCAGATCAAGCCGGCAAACTTGCCGCGGTCGCTACCGCCACATGGAAGATGCCAGACTAAATTCGTCCCCGATAATCCATGGCATATGCGTTTTTTGTGCATCATGATTTTTGCAAAACCATGATTTTTGATGTCATGCCCAGCTTGACCATATGCGGCCCATCATGATCTTCCAGAATAATTGCAATACCGTCTGTCACCGCATCATGACAAGCCTGCAAATAGTCGGGGTTTTCAAGCGTGTGGTTATTTAAAGAAAAAATTAGCAAGCCCCCAGTATGCAGTTTATTCAGCAATTGGCCGATTGTACGCGGCGGGGCATGCTGATCGGCGATTACCCCCATCGCGGTAATCACTTGATAAGCACCATCTGGAAACGGAAACGGGTCGTCTAATGTGACGCATGTCAGCTGGCGATAAACGCCCGGTAACTGACGCGCGATTTCAATCATTTCCGGGCTGACATCTGATCCATCAATCTGTGTAAAACCCGCCTTGGCAAGGGCCATCCCGGACAAGCCAGTGCCACAACCAACATCGAATATGGCAACAGATTTGTCAGCACAATGCCGCAAGAGCGCCTCGACAATCCGCCGCGGCGATTGATAATCATGATCTTTCATCGTCTGGTCATAAGTGGCGGCCCAATCACCATACATCGACAAGGTGTCTTGCTGGTTTTTTAGGCGATAGGCACGTTTGAGGAAGGGATTTTTGCTCATTTTCCGTCTCCAGCCGCGTGGTCATGAAATTTGTTAAGCAGCATGCCTGTTTTTATCGTGATCATGCGGCAAATATTTGCATTTACGACATAGGGCATTATCGTAAACAGGCTTATGACGATGGATTATGCCAAATGATTGCACCGCGTACAAATCGACCCAAGCCGCATGGTTTTTTAAATTTGCCTGTCGTAACAGAGTGGCAAAATTTGGATGCCGATGCTGTTATTTTTGGCGCCCCCTTTGGAAAGCCCTATGATCCGGCGGAATTTCCAAATGATCAATCCACCGCGCCATCTGCGTTGCGGGCGGCGTCAGAACGGATTTTATTGCATGGGCAACCCGTTGATACGGATTTTCATCCCCCACGTTGTTTTAGCGATTTGCGCGTTGTTGATGGCGGCGATATCGCCTTGGACCACGGCA
>CAJWSS010000042.1:0-10533 GCA_913045915.1 uncultured Alphaproteobacteria bacterium
CAGATCACCGCTGGATGTGCGGGCTTTGATTTCGTTGGCTAGGTCATCCCGGTGTAGCAAGGGGCTGGCGGCTTTATGACCATGATCACGCAACCCAGTGACCAAAGCATCCCGGTCAACACCCGCAATCGGTGTTTCGCCAGCGGCATAGACGTCGGCTACTAGCACTTCATCCGCATCGTGAAAACATCCACAAAAATCGACAAATAGATCGGCAAGGCGGCTGTAGCGGTGAGGTTGTACAACGGCAATTAATTTGTGTTTGCCGCACATCATGCGGCCAGCTTTGAGCGCGGCGCTGATTTCCACCGGGTGATGACCATAATCATCAATGATGGTCACGCCATGGCTGACCCCTTTGGTTTCAAACCGGCGGCCGACACCGCCAAATGCGGCCAAAGCCTGACGAATGGCATCGGGCTTTATATTCATTTCAAGTGCGACAGCAATCGCGGCAAGACAATTTTGTACATTATGATCACCCAGCATCGGGAAGCGGATGTCGGTAATGATTGTCGCATCGCCAGCGGCACGGTCAGATAATTGCACATCAAATGCCATGCTGGCCCCGTCAACGCGCATATTGATGGCGCGGACATCTGCGGTGGCAACCATGCCATAGGTGATGATGCGGCGATCTTTGATGCCCGCCATCAGCCGCTGGACCGAGGGGTGGTCAATACACAAGGTGGCAAATCCATAAAATGGGATTGATGCCACAAAATTCAAAAAGGCGGTTTCGAGGGCTTCAAAACTGCCATGATGATCGAGATGCTCTGGGTCGATATTTGTGACAACAGCGACCGTTGGTTTCAATTTGGCAAATGAACCATCACTTTCATCTGCTTCAACCACCATCCAGCGGCCTTGGCCAAGCCGGGCGTTACTGCCCCAGCCAGTGATGATGCCGCCATTGATCACGGTTGGGTCAATGTCGGCACTGCTCAGCAGGGTGGCGATGAGGCTTGTTGTCGTGGTCTTGCCATGGGTGCCAGCCACCGCGATTGACCAGCGTAACCGCATTAATTCACCAAGCATTTCGGCGCGGTGGACAATCGGAATAAACCGCTCTCTGGCGGCAACTACTTCCGGGTTATCAGCTTTAATGGCGGTGGAAATCACCACCAACGCCGCGTTTTTCACATTGTCTGCAGATTGGCCGGTGATCACATGGATGCCTTTTGCCCGCAATCGCCGGACATTGGCATTTTCTGACATGTCACTGCCTTGAACATCATAGCCAAGTTCGAAAAGAATTTCGGCGATGCCACTCATGCCAATACCGCCAATACCGGTAAAATGCATTGTGCCGATTGAAAGTGGTAATTCACTCATGTTGCGGCTCCTGTGGGGTTTGTGGGGGCATCGGCAAGTAGATTTTCGGCCATGGCGGCAATCAGACCAGCGGCATCAGGACGGGCCAGGCTACGCGCAGATTTCGCCATTTTTGAGAGGGTTTTCGGGGTGTCTAGTAACTGCATTAACCGCGTGGCAAGAACCGCGGCGCTTAAATTTGTCTCATCGAGGCAAATACCGCCGCCGGCATCCTGCATCTGCAGGGCGTTCATGCGCTGGTGATCATCCATCGCGCTTGGTAATGGCAGTAACAAAGAGGGCCGGCCAATCGCCGCAAGTTCAGCCACCGATGACGCGCCGGCCCGGCAGATCACCAAATGGCTTTGGCCAAGCAATGACGGCACATCGGTGTAAAATGATTGAATGTCAGCGGTGACCTCAAGATCGATATAACGCTGTTGCAGATCATCAATTTGTTCTGGTCGTGCCTGTTGATGAATATGCAAGCGCTGGCGCAGGGGGGCGTCAAGCATGGCAATGGCATCTGGGACCAGTGATGCCAAGATCGAGGCGCCTTGCGAGCCGCCAAGCACGGCGATATGTACCGGGGTTGTTGCCGCCAATCGATAGGGTGTTTGTGCGGCGTCAAAAAAGGCCTGCCGCACCGGTATGCCGGTTAATTCAACAATGCTCATCGCTGGCAGGTTTTTGGTTTGCGGCCAGCTTAACGCAAGCGCATTGGCAAATTTTGCCAGCATGTGATTGGCCCGGCCCAAAAAGGCATTTTGTTCATGAAGCAAAATGGGAATGCCCAAAAGACGTCCAGCTAACAGCGGGGCAAAAGACGGATAGCCGCCAAAGCCAATGATCAGGGCCGGCCGCCTAATCAGCAAATGATACAGGCTGGCAACCGCACCAAGGGCGAGTTTTGCAACCGCCAGCGCGCGTTTAATCGTGCCTTGTTGAAACGGCGATGCCGCGGCAATGACGCTTATCTTGGCTGGTAACGACGGCGCGCCTTTCAGCAGGTTGCCCCCCCGCCGGTCGGTGAATAGATGCGCCTGATAGCCGCGGTTTTGCAATGTTTCTGCAACCGCCAGCGCTGGGAAAATATGGCCGCCAGTGCCGCCAGCTGCTAGATAGACAGGCCGATTATTCATGCGGCGCCTCCTGCATCTGCCGGGCGGCGTGCCACATAATTCTGTCCTACACGCTTGCGGGTGAGCGCCAAAATCAGACCAATGGTCAATCCACTGGCAAGAAGTGATGAACCGCCATAGCTGATAAATGGCAAAGTCATGCCCTTAGTGGGAATAAGATTGACCGAAGAGGCCATATGGATACAGGCCTGTACGCCAAATTGCATGACCAGGCTGGCACTAGCAATTAGACAGAATAAACCATCCCCACCCAGCGAGCGGACAAAACCGCGTAGAATGATAAAGCCATATAGGCCCAGCAAGGCAAGACAGGCCAATGCGCCATATTCTTCGGCCGCCACCGCAAAAATGAAATCGGAATGTGCGTCTGGCAAATGCAGCTTTACCCGCCCATCACCCGGGCCAACGCCAAAATAGCCACCTGTGGCAAAACTCTCCATGGCGCGTTCCACCTGCCATGACCCGCCTTCAAAAAATTTATCAACCCGCAAGGTAACATGCGGTAAATACAGATAAGCCAGATAGAACAGCGCTGGGGCGACAAGCACGCCGCCAATTACAAATAACATCGGCATGCCAGCCAGAAACATCTGGAAGCCCCAGGTCAGAAGCATCATCAAGGTCATGCCAATATCTGGTTGAGCGACCAAAATGGCGACAATGATGCCCAGTAACGCTGTTGCATAGGCCCAGCCCGGAAAATCTTGGCCCTCGCGCCATAATGTCAATAGCCAGGCCGATACAATGGCGAACAGGGGCTTGGCAAGTTCAGAGGGCTGTAGGGAAAATCCGGCGATCGACACCCAGCGTGTCGCCCCCTTGACCTCGCTTCCCATCACGATTGCCATCACCATCAAGCCGATAACGAGCGCCAGCCCGAACAAGGCGAAGGCGCGAATGGTGCGCGGTTCCAGCATTGATACGGCAACCATCAGGCCTAGCGTTGGTATCAGATAAATCAACTGCCGGATGATAAAATGTTGTGATGAAAGCTGGATCAAATTGGCCACGGCTGGCCCAGCGGCCATCACCAAAAGCGTGCCAATGACGATCAGCATCACGGCACTTGCCAGCAACCATTTGTCAACGGTCCACCACCATACACCAACAAGCGAGCGATCTGTGCGGTCAAGCATGGGCCTCTCCTTGTTGGTTGCATAGATGTTTGGCGACTTGGCAAAATGCGTCGCCGCGGGCGCCAAAATTATCGAATTGATCAAAAGAGGCCGCCGCCGGTGCCAGCAAGATTGTGCCACCCACAGTGCTGTCTTTGGCGTCATCAAATGCTGCATGCGTAGCGTCATGAAGATTGTTATAGATGGTGGCTGGACAATGACCATGCAGCGTTTCAGCAAAGGCCGCGGCTGAACTGCCAATCAGATAGGCTTTTTCAACATTGCGGATATGCGGCATAACCGCGTCCAGCCCGTCTTCTTTCGCAAGACCGCCAGCCACCCAGTAAATATGTGAAAAGGCGGCGATTGCCTTGGCCGCCGCGGTACCATTGGTGGCTTTTGAGTCATTTACAAAACTGATTGGGCCCATTGTTGCCACGGTTTGCAGACGGTGTGGTAACCCGGCAAAACTGGACATGCCCTGATCAATTTGATCATTGGTCAGCCCAAGACAGCCCAGCACCAGACCGGCCGCGGCCGCATTTTCAGCATTATGATCGCCGCGCAGTGCCAGACAGTTTTGATGGCCAGCCGGGGCCTTGTTCGGCGTTGCCAACAATGTCCGAATGCCCCGCTCTTTACACGCATTGGCAAGCTGTTTCACATGATCATCCGAACAGCCAAGAACCGCCGTGCCGTCAGCGTGCAATGCGGATAGGGCGCGGGTTTTTGCGGCGACATAGCCGGTCATGCCAGCATGCCGGTCGAGATGATCAGGGGTAATGTTTAATACCACGGCAATAGTTGGCGACAGCGTCGGCGTTGTTTCCAACTGGTAGGAAGACAGCTCTAGAACAATGACTCCAGCCGGCCCTGGATCATCAAGTGAACAGGCCGCCCGGCCAATATTGCCGCCAACCGCTACAGCCGTTCCCACCTCTTTTAAGCAATGGCCAATAAGTGCGGTGGTTGTCGATTTGCCGTTGGTGCCAGTAATTACCACGATGGGGGCTTGTGGTGCGGCGCGCAAGGCGATTTCCACCTCGCTTACAATTTCGATATGTGCCGCCGCGGCGCGGGCGGCCGCTGGATGCGGGGTAGGGTGCAGATGCGGGATACCGGGGCTAATCACGAGGGCATCCAGATCAGACCATGGCCAGTCCTGCCACGGCATGACGGTGCCGTTTGGCAAATTGGCATCCGGCTTATTGTCATCATGGGCAAATATGGTCACACCGGCAGCATCGAGTGACGCGACCGCCGCCATGCCTGAACTGCCGAGGCCGAGGACCCCGACTGTTTGACCTGACATGATGTGCGGTACCAACATGAACTCAGCTTTCCTAACGCAGTTTCAAGGACGATAGGCCGGCAACGGCTAGCACCACTGAAATGATCCAAAAGCGGATCACGATGGTTGGCTCAGCCCAGCCTTTTTTCTCAAAGTGATGATGGAGCGGTGCCATCAGAAAAATCCGCTTGCCCGTCAGTTTGAACGAGGCGACCTGCAAAATGACCGAAACGGTCTCGACAACGAATAGCCCGCCGGTAATTGCCAGCACCAATTCATGCCGTGTTGCTACTGAAATGGCCCCTAAACCGCCGCCCAGTGCCAGCGATCCTGTATCCCCCATAAATACGCGCGCTGGTGGTGCGTTAAACCATAAAAATCCGAGCCCGGCGCCAATCAAGGCGCCGCACATCACGGCTAAATCGCCGGTGCCGGGGACGTAATTGATTTGCAGATAGGTGGCAAAATTATAATTGCCGGCCAGATAGGCAATCAACGCGAAACAGCCGGCCACAATCATCACCGGAACAATCGCCAGCCCATCCAACCCATCAGTCAGGTTAACCGCATTTGACGCGCCAACGATCACCATCACCGCAAATGGCACATATAAAATACCCATACTGATCAATGTGTCTTTTAAAAATGGCACAGCCACGCCATAGCGCAGGGCTTCTGGCGATAGTTGTACAAAGGCGAGGGTGGCCAGAAACCCAATAGATAACTGCAGGCCCATCTTCATGCGGGCCGACATGCCATTATGCGACCGCCGCCGCAATTTCATCCAGTCATCGACACTGCCAATCGCGCCAAACGCAACCACTACAAGCAAAACTGGCCAGAGATAGGGATTTGAGAGCGGCATCCACAGCAATGTGGACACCACAAAGGCGATTAAAATGAGCAGACCGCCCATCGTTGGTGTGCCAATTTTGGTGATGAGATGTGATTCCGGGCCATCGTCACGTATCGGCTGGCCTTCAGTCTGATGCGTTTTCAGCCAGCGGATAAAAGCCGGACCACACAGCAAGCTGATGATCAGGGCGGTGATAGTCGCCCCGCCGGTCCGAAATGTGATATAGCGGAACAGGTTAAACGCCTGGAACTGGTCGGCCAATGGTACAAGTAGGTCAGGCAGCATGGCTGGCCCCTTTCTCTGGGCGTTGCGATGTATCCGAAGTCATCGCGGCGCATAGCGCATCGCGGACCCGCCACGCACCAGACCCGTTTGATCCTTTGATAAAAATGCGGTCACCAGTGGTTATGGCGTGATTAAGTTCGGCAACAGCCGCGTCAATATCGCTGGCGGCAACACATATAATCGACGGGTCCAACGCGCCAAGCATGTCATGCATGGCGGGGCCAATGGCAATCACCATACGCGGTGCTAGTTGATTGATCTGTGGGGCCAGTGCGGCATGCGCGGTGGCGGTTGCGCCGCCTAATTCGCGCATCTCGCTAAGCACCATGATATGCGGCGGGGTGGCGGCGAGGCTGGAAAAAGCCGCGGCCATAGATGCTGGGCTGGCATTATAGCTATCATCGATCATGCTGATCTGGCAGTTGTTATAAATGCCGCTATGGCGTTGTCCGCGTCCAATTAGTGGCTGGCAATCGGCCAATGCCGCCGCGGCTTTGTCTGCAGGCAGACCTGCCGCCGCCACACAAGCCAGCACGCCCATGGCATTATCTGCAAGATGGCCGCCATGCATTTGCAATTCAAAAACACAATCGGTGCCGGCGAGATCGGCCTTTATGGTCATGCCGGCATCATGATGTTCGATTGAAGCCAGCCGAAATGCGGCGTCAGGGTGATGCCCAAAGTCGATCACCTGTTTTGCCCCCGCCGCTATTGCCGCGCCGTGCAACGTCTCGTAAAAGGCGTCGTCACGATTCAGTACGGCAATAGACGGCCCTTCAATCGCTTGAAAAATTTCTGCTTTTGCCGCGGCGATATCGGCTGTTGAGTCAAAAAACGCGCTATGGCTATCGGCGATGCGGGTGATAAAGGCGATATTTGGCCGCGTCAAACGGGTTAGATCGGCAATTTCGCCAGCCGCATTCATGCCCATTTCCTGAACCGCATAATCAACCTGTTGCGGCAGGCTGGCGAGGCTGATCGGCACACCAATATGATTGTTGAAACTACGCTGACTAGCGTGACACCGGCCAAATTGCGACAAGGCATGCCGTAGCATGTCTTTACTGCCCGTTTTGCCCACCGATCCGGTGATGCCGAATTGGATCCCACGAAAGCGGGCACGACCCGCAACCGCAAGCTGGCGAAGCGCGTTTAAACAATCAGTGACACAGATTTGCGGCAAATCGAGCTGGTGATTAATTGCGGTCACAAGTGCGGCGCCTGCCCCGGCCGCATGCGCGGCGGCCAGAAATTTATGACCATCAGACACGGTACCCGGCAGTGCGACAAATAAATCGCCGGTTTTGATATCGCGGCTATCAATGCTGATTCCCGTGATGGCGGTATCTGCCGTGCCATGATGGGTTTGGCCATTTGTGGCGTCACAAATATCGGCGATCGTCCAAAGCGGCCGTGTGTCAATCATTGAACCGCCCCCTTCTGCATCTGCAGCATCAAATGGCCGGCAATAGCGGCATCATCAAATGGCAGGCTCTCATTACCGACAAGCTGGACGGTTTCATGCCCCTTGCCAGCAATCAGCAAAACGTCACCAGACCCAACACTGGACAACGCCGCCGCGATGGCCTTGTCGCGGCTGGCTATTTCAATGGCGTTTGGACAGGCGGAAATGATCGCCGCGCGGATGCTGGCGGCATCTTCGGTGCGTGGGTTATCGTCGGTGATAAAAATCTGATCAGCATCGGTGTTCGCAATCCGCCCCATTTCTGCACGTTTGCCTGTATCACGGTCACCGCCACACCCAAACAGCACGGCAAGCTTGCCGGTGGCGGCCGGGCGCAATGCGGCTAGCGCGGCGGCAAGGGCGTCCGGGGTATGTGCATAATCGACAATGATCTGCGCGTTGTCGGGGTGGCCATGCACAATTTGCATGCGCCCCGGCACTGATTTCAAATACGCCAAAGACCCCAACGAGTCATGCAGGGGCAAACCGCTTAGATGGCACATAATGGCCGCCGCAATGGCGTTCATGGCCTGAAATGTGCCGGCTAACGCTAGCGGGACATGCCAAGTTTTGTCCTGATAGACAAGTTTCAGGTCAAGGCCAAAATCTGTTGTGGTGATGTCTTTGATATAAAAATCGGCGGCTTTGCTGGTGCCATAGGTTTTTACCACGATGGGCCGGTCTTTGATGCGCGCGACAATCTGTTGGCCATGGGCATCATCAATATTAATGACGGCGCCGCCGCCCTCTATCAGCAGCGCCTCAAACAACCGCAGTTTTGCGGCAAAATAGTCATCCATATTTATATGATGATCAAGATGGTCACGGCTAAGATTGGTAAAGCCGGCCACATGGATGTTTAACCCATCAAGCCGGTGTTGTTGCAGGCCATGACTGCTGGCCTCTAGCGCCAGATGCGTCACGCCCTGTTTGGTGGCGGCGGCAATAGTTTCATGCAGGTTCAAGCTGTCTGGGGTGGTCAGTTGGGCGATATCAGCAAATGGCGTATCGGCCTTGTTGATCATACCGCCGCGCATGCCAATGGTGCCAATTGACATGGATGACCAGTTCACCCGTGCCCAAATTTGACGCATGAAATCGACCGTAGAGGTCTTGCCATTGGTGCCGGTTACGGCGCCAATCAGACCGGGCTGTTGGGGCCAGAATCTGGCGGCGGCTTTGGCCATGACCTGACGCGGGTTGCTGGCTTGCACAACCGGCACGGATCGTGTTTTGTTTGGCTTGAGCGGGCGGTCGTCAGTGAGAATGGCGACAGCACCGCGGGTGATCGCGTCATCGATAAAATCGCGCCCATCGCGGGCGGTGCCGGGCAATGCAAAAAACAGATCGCCTTGTTTGACCTTGGCTGAATGCACCGCCAAACCGTTGATGGCTATGGCGGCGACATCACCTGAAAGCGGGGCAAGATTGTCAAGCAGATCAGTAAGACGCAAGGGTGGCCTCCTCGTTACCAATCTTGAAATCAAGCATTAGTTTTTGGCGAATTGACGGCGAATTTTCGTCAACAGGAAGAATTCCGAGCAGGGGTGCGATTTGTTCAACAATGGGGCGGATAGGCGGGGCCGCCACCCAGCCGGCGGTGGCGTAGCCATAAGAATGTTTCTGGCCTTTTGGCTCGTCAATCATGGTGATGATGACGTAGCGCGGGTCGTGCACGGGAAACACCGCCGCAAATGTTGTGACATTGGCTTTTTTGTTATAGCCGCCAATCTTGATTTTTTCGGCAGTGCCTGTTTTGCCGCCCACCATATAGCCGGGGGCTTCGGCGAAATTGCCACTGCCATCTTCATGCGATACCACAAGCCGCATCATAGACCGTACAGCACGTGTTGTGCTGTCAGAAAAAACACGTAATTTCAATGGTGTATCACCAGTCTTGGATTTGATTAAACTGGGGGCAATCCAGTAGCCAGTGCCGCTGGCGGCGGCGATGGCGCTTGCCAGATGCACCATTGAAATTGAAATGCCATGACCATAGGACACTGTGGCCGTGGTGCTTCTCCGCCATGTTTTTGGCGATAATGGTTTAGATGTTTCTGGCACTTCCAGCGGCAGTCGGTCCAGTAGGCCAAGCTTGTCCATATAGGCACGCTGGGTCTCGGCGCCGATCTCCTCGGCGATGCGGGCCGATCCGATATTTGACGAATAGACCATGATTTCAGGGACATTCAGCGGTCTGTTGCGCGGCTTGTAATCGGTGATGGTAAAGCGCGAGATCCGCATGGGTTTACCAACGTCAAATCTTTGATTGATGTCGGCGGCACCAGTTTCCAACGCAATAGCGGTATTCAGCACCTTGAATGTTGACCCCATCTCATACAGGCCTTTTGTGGCGCGGTTGAATCGGGCATCAGCGCTGGCAAGGCCAAATTGATTGGGGTTGAAATCAGGCAGTGATGCGGCGGCAAGAATTTCACCGGAATGAATATCGAGAATAACACCTGCCCCGCCGATGGCCTCAAACCGGTCAATTTGTTTTTGAATTTCATGGCTGATAATGGTTTGCAGGCCAATATCGAGGCTAAGCGTGACATCATCACCAGCCGATAATATGGGGTTAAATGCTTTTTCGATGCCGGCAATGCCGATATGGTCCGTATCAACAGCCCCTAAAATATGCGCCGCTGTCTGGCCGCGTGGATAAATGCGCGTCATGCCGTTGGCGAAATAAACACCGGGAATTCCAAGCTGCAGGATCGCCGCATGCTGTTTTGGTGATAGCTGGCGGTCAAGTTCGACATATTTTGTTTTTTTGCTGAGCAGGGCGCGTAAGTCAGCGCTGTTGTGATGCGGCAGGATTTTGGCAAGGCTGGTTGCGGCCTCATCCAAATTCATGATTTCGCTTGGGTTTGCGTGCAGAACAGTGATTGGCAGATTGCCTGCTAGCAACCGGCCTTCGCGGTCCAGAATGCGGCCACGCAGGGCGGCGGCGGCTTGGCCATGTACAGCAAGGCGCAGATTGGTATGGGCTTCGGCCAACCCAAAAATCCGCGTGCCAATTGTGCCAATAATGGCAATTGCGATGAAACCGCAAAATACCAGTC
>CAJWSS010000043.1:0-10383 GCA_913045915.1 uncultured Alphaproteobacteria bacterium
CCATACCCACCGCGCCGAATGCGATCGGTAAGAGTGCATTTGTAAGCATGAAAAGATCCTCTTGCTCAACGTTGAATCAAGGAACGGAATACTCATTACAAGAGCCCGTCGGGCGACGTTATAACGGCTAGGCAACACAGTGTAAAGCCATCATTGGCTGGGCTAGCTGTAGCTGTGATCAGGCAGGTTGACAGTGTTTCGTCTTGTGCTTGCGCGCAAGTGCTGGACGGCCGCGGCCGGGCCGCAGCCAAACTTCAAGCGGTGGTAAATTTGCTTGTCTATCACAGCCGATTTGCGGCAGAATGCCGTCGCGTCTAGTCACAGGATCATTTATGCAAAAATTTGATAGTGCCAAATGGCTTGCAGACCATCCCGACATTCATAATGTACGGGCTGTTACGTTTGACATTAATGGTGTGATGCGCGGTAAACGCTTGCCGATCGGACAATTAAAAAAAGCCGTAAATGGTGAGATACGCATGCCGTTATCTTCGGCCAATCTCGATATCTGGGGCCGCGATATTGCCAACAGCAAATGGGTATTTGAAAGTGGTGATGCTGACGGCGGCAGTCGTTGGACCGGACGCGGCCCTTTGCCAATGACGTGGACGGACCGTGATGCGGCGATGGTGCCTTTATGCCTGACGTATAATGATGGTCGTCTTTTCGATGGTGACCCGCGTAATGTGCTGGCGGCAGTGCTTGATAAATTCACGGCCCGTGGGTTGCATCCAGTGGCGGCGTTTGAGATGGAATTTTATTTGGCTGATCCGACCTGGCATGACGGGCCAGCGCCAGAAACCGCGGCGTCGCCTTTAACTGGTGCGGTAAATATTCGCGAGGGTGTGCTGTCGGTAGATGATTTAAATGATCATGACGCCTTGCTGAATGATATTTATGACTGTTGTGGCATGCAAGATGTTGCCGCCGATGCCGCGATTAGCGAAGCCGGGTCAGGCCAATTTGAAATCAATTTGTTGCATGGGCCAGATTGTTTGAAGGTCGCTGATGACGCCGTTCTTTTCAAGCAAATTGCCAAAGGTGTCGCCCGCAAACATGGGCTGGCCGCCAGTTTTATGGCAAAGCCCTATGCTGACCGGCCGGGCAATGGCATGCATGTTCATTTAAGTGTGATTGATCAGCAGGGGCACAATATCTTTGATGATGGCAGTGAAGCCGGCAGCCAACTCATGCAACATGCGGTGGCTGGATTGCTGGCGGCGATGCCGGAATCAATGCTGATATTTGCCCCGCATCATAATTCTTATCGGCGCTTTGCTATTGAGTCACATGCGCCATTGGCGGCCTGTTGGGGTTATGAAAACCGGACCGCTGCGTTGCGTATACCGTTGGGGCCACCTCAACAGCGGCGTATTGAACACCGCGTGGCCGGGGCTGATACCAACCCATATCTGGTGCTTGCCACCATTCTGGCCGGGGTGCTTGCTGGCTTGGACCGGGCCAAGCCCCCACCGCCACCAATCGAGGGTAGCGCCTATGATGCCGAACTGCCGTCCCTACCAGTGACCTGGCAAACCGCGCATGACGCCTTTGCCGCAGGTTCCGTGCTGGGCGATTTACTGCCCGATGTGTTCCGGCATATGCTACTTGATTGCAAGGCACAGGAAATGCGGCGGTTTGCGGCTGACATTTCTGCCTTTGAATATCAATCCTATCTGGATCAAGCCTGAATAATCGGGCCGGTCACCGCGGTGAATTTGGCTTTTCTATTTTTCCGCGGGCGCGTATGATAGTGAGAGATTTGTGGCATGCCGCCAGTGGCATTGTGCACCACAAGGCTAAGCGCATCACGCAGCCAACCTTAAAAAGCGGGAGAGTAGCATGAAACATATTACGAAAATGGCAGGGGTTGCCATTCTGGCAAGCACCATTGCCCATGCAGACGGTCAATTAAATATCTATAACTGGTCGGACTATATCGCCGAAGACACCATTGCCAATTTTGAAGCAGAAACAGGCGTTTCAGTCACCTATGATATGTATGACTCTAATGAAGTGCTGGAAGCCAAAATGATGGCTGGGTCGTCTGGCTATGATCTTGTTGTGCCAACAGGTGATTTTTTGGCACGCGGCCGGGAAGCTGGCGTTTATGCGGATATCGACATGGCGCGCCTGTCAAATATTGGCAACCAAGACAAACAAGTCCAGGGGCTGGCAGATAGCCAAATGGCCGACACCAAAGCCGGCATTGTTTATATGTGGGGCACAACCGGCGTTGCCTATAATGTCGAGATGGTCAAAGAGCGTTTGGGAGATGACGCCCCAACCGATAGTTGGAGCCTGATTCTTGACCCAGCAAATGCGGCAAAGTTGGCTGATTGCGGCATCGCTATTCTTGATGCGCCGACAGATGTGTTGCCGAATGTCATCGCCTATCAGGGGGGTGCCGGCGACACCACTGACGCTAAGCTGTTTGAAAAAGCGGGTGAGGTGTTGAATGCGGTGCGTCCGCATTTGCGTTACATCCATTCCAGCCAATCCATAAATGACATTGCAAATGGTGATTTGTGCGCCGCGATCATGTGGTCAGGCGATGCATTCCAAGCCGCTTACCGCGCTGAAGAAGCCAATAACGGGCATGTGATTGATTATTACATTCCAGAGGAAGGCACAAATTTATGGTTTGACTTGATGGCGATTCCAACCGACGCAAAAAATGTCGATAACGCTTATAAATTTATCGACTATATGATGCGTGCTGATGTTGCCGCAAATAATGTGAATTATGTGTGGTACGCCAGCGGTAATGAAGCGGCAAAGGCCTCGATTGACCCAGAAATTCTGGAACATCCGGGCATCTATCCTACAGCTGAAGGCCAGAAAAAGCTGTTTGTTGTGCCGGTCTATGACGCCAAGCTTGACCGGGCTGTTAACCGTGTATGGTCGCGTTTCTCATCTGGTAGCTAGACCAATCGGCGATGCTGTAACACCATAATAAAAGAGCCTCTGTTTTATGTAATGGTAAGACAGTGGCTCTTTTCATATCATTGGTGCCGTATCGCCCCCGACCTTTACAAAGGGTAACAAATAAGCTGATGGCCCCGTTTATCCGATTGACCGCGCTGACCAAGAGATTTGACGAAGTTGTTGCCGTCGATAACCTGTCTTTGGATATTGAAAAGGGAGAATTATTTTGTCTTTTAGGGGCGTCTGGGTGCGGCAAAAGCACCTTGCTTCGCATGCTGGCTGGGTTTGAACAGCCAAGCGCTGGCCGGATTGAAATTGACGGCCAGAATATGGCTGGTGTGGCACCAGCAGACCGCCCAGTAAATATCATGTTCCAAAATTATGCGTTGTTTCCGCATATGAGTGTCGCTGGCAATATTGGCTATGGGTTGCGGCGTGCTGGTATGCGGGGGGCGGCGCTTGCCGAACGCATTGACGCCTTGCTCAAGCTGGTGCGTTTGTCTGGCTATGGTGGCCGAAAACCGCATCAACTTTCAGGTGGGCAACGCCAGCGTGTGGCGCTGGCACGTGCCTTGGCGCGCCAGCCAAAATTGTTGCTGTTGGATGAGCCCTTGGCGGCGCTGGATAAAAAACTGCGTGAAGATACGCAATTTGAACTGGTCGATATTCAGGAAAAGCTGGGCACCACATTTATGGTGGTGACGCATGATCAGGAAGAAGCGATGACCCTCGCCGGCCGGATTGGTATTATGGATCAGGGGCAGTTGGTGCAGGTTGATACCCCGCGCACCCTTTATGAATCTCCAAAAAATGTCTTTGTTGCAGATTTTCTGGGGATGATCAGCTTTGTTGAAGGCCGCGTCACCAAATGCACCAAAACCGGGCTGGTGATCGACAGCCAGCCGCCGATCACAGCGGCGCTTGATCTACAGCGCGGCCTTGCCAGTCAGTTGCAGGCAGGTGACAAGATCACATTGGCCATCCGCCCCGAAAAAATCAGCTTGTCAGCTACCGCTGCGGGCGCTGTCAATGAAATACCAATTGTCGTTGAAGATCTTGCCTATTTGGGCGTTGCCTCAAATTACCGGGTCAGAACGGCACAAGGGCAAATGTTCAAACTGCAACAACAGCAAAACCGGCGTGCTGACAAGCCGCTGGAATGGGGTGATGCCGGGTTTATCCAGTTTGACCCGGCGGATGTGATTGTTTTGTCATGACGATGATAGGGGCATAAGTGCATGCAGCAGGGTGGTTCAGTGCTGCATAGATTGACTGGCGCCACTGGGCGCCGTCTGGTGGTGGCGGTGCCGCTTGCTTGGCTGGCAGTGTTTTTCCTGTTGCCCTTGCTTGAAACGTTGCAGGTATCTTTTACCACGGCGCAACGCTCCATCCCGCCTTATGCGCCTTTGTGGGGATTTGATGAAACTGGATTTTTTACCAATTTTACGCTGGATAATTATGCTCTTCTTGCGGCCTATTGGCAGGATTATATCGGCCCGGCTGGCAACAGCATAAAGCTGGCCTTTTTTTCTACCCTTGTATGTTTGCTGTTTGCTTATCCGATGGCGTGGTGGATTGCCCGTTCTAACGCCAAATGGCGGGTGGTCTTGCTGGTGATGGTGATGTTGCCGTTTTGGACGTCTAGCTTGTTGCGGATTTATGCGTTGATTGGGTTGCTCAATCCAAACGGCTTTATCAACAGCATGCTGATATGGCTGGGGTTTATTGATGCCCCTTTGCGGATGATGCAAACTGATTTTTCGATCTATATGGGAATGGTGCTGACCTATCTGCCGCTGATGATTTTGCCGCTTTATGCGGTCATGGTACGGCTTGATGACGATGTGATTGAAGCCGCCACTGATTTGGGTGCCTCATCTGTTGCTGTCTGGTGGACGGTTATTTTGCCGCTCACTTTGCCCGGAGTGATTGCTGGCAGCCTGTTGGTGTTTATTCCGGCGGTCGGGGAATTTGTCATTCCGGCATTGCTCGGCGGGCCAGATCAATTGATGATGGGCAAGGTGTTGTGGACGGAATTTTTCCGCAACCGAGACTGGCCGGTGGCGGCGGCCATTGCGATGCTGCTGCTGGCCATTTTGACCGTGCCGATTATTTATGCGCGGTATCAGGACGGACGTGAAGATCATGCGAGCGACTCTCAGGCAGGTACACCATGACTGGACGGATTAGCTTGCCGGTAATGTGCCTTGGCATTTTAGGATTTGGCATTTTATATGTGCCGATGGCGGTGATGATTGTGTTCAGTTTTAATGCGGGCAAGCTGGTATCCGTATGGTCAGGCTTTTCGGCAAAATGGTATGCCAGCCTGCTCACCAATGAACAATTGCTGAACGCCTTTGGACTGTCCTTGTTTATTGCTTTTTGGGCGGCAACGATCGCTACTTTTTGTGGCATGTTGATTGCCATTGCCTTTGTCAGATTTGGTGATTTTCGTGGCCGTTTGGCTTTAAGCGGTCTGTCAAGTGCGCCGCTGGTGATGCCCGAAGTCGTTACTGGCTTGTCTCTTTTATTATTGTTCATTGGCATGGAGTCGGTGTTGGGATGGCCGGCCGGGCGCGGTGTGGACACCATTATTATTGCGCATGCAACATTTGGTATGTGTTTTGCCGCGGTTGTGATTCAGGCGCGTTTGCGCGATTTTGACCAGGCGATTGAAGAAGCGGCTTATGACCTTGGCGCACGTCAGCCATTTTTGTTTTTCTCGGTGACCCTGCCGGTTATTCTGCCGGCGGTGATCGCGGCGTGGTTGCTCGCTTTTACCCTCAGCTTTGACGATCTTGTGATTGCCAGTTTCGTCAGCGGTCCGGGCAGTTCGACCTTACCTATTTTAGTGTTTTCAAAAGTGCGTCTTGGCGTGACGCCAGAGATTAACGCCCTAGCCAGCGTGATGATTGGCATTGTGGCGGTGAGTGTGATCACGGCGGCCTATGTTATGCGGCGTCGGCTTGGCAAAACTGGTTGATCGCCGGCAAGATATGAAAAGCAAGGGAGATAGATATGACCGATCCGGCATCAGGTGATCAGGCATTTCTGGCACGTGATAATCAGCAAACATGGCATGAAATGACCTATGGCGGTGCGCTCAGCTTTGCACGTCGCCGCTATAGCCGCCGGCTGGAAGATGTAGATGTTGTGGTCAGCGGCATTCCCTATGATTGTGCTGTCACCTACAGATCAGGCTGTCGTTTGGGGCCGCGGGCCATCCGTGCTGGGTCAACACAACTTGCCGAGCTTAAACATTTTCCCTTTGGATTTAATCCGTTCGATCATTTGTCAGTTATTGATTATGGGGATTGCTATCTTGACCCGCATCACCCGCAAAGCGTGTTCACCGCTATCGAGCAGCATGCCGACCTGATTGTGGGGTCGGGTGCAAAAATGCTCAGTTTCGGCGGGGATCATTCGGTCAGCTATCCCTTGTTAAAGGCACATGCAAAAAAATATGGGCCGGTGGCGCTGGTTCAGTTTGATGCGCATTGCGACACATGGCCAGATGATGGCACCCGGCTTGACCATGGCACCATGTTTGCCCGGGCCGCAACCGAGGGTATCATTGATGTTGCGGCGTCAACACAAATCGGGCTACGCACCTATAATGACAGTGACCATGGGTTTGAAATTTTGACCAGCCCATGGGTCCACCGCCATGGCATTGATGCGGCTATTGATGTTGTGTGCCAGCGGGCGGCGGGCAAGCCGGTTTATCTGTCATTTGATATTGATGGGTTGGACCCGGCTTTTGCCCCGGGTACGGGTACGCCGGTTGCCGGTGGTTTGGCCAGCTGGCAAGGGCTTGAATTTGTCCGCGGTCTTGAACCTTTGCAACTGATTGGAATGGATGTTGTTGAAGTGGCGCCAGCTTATGACCATGCTGAAATCACCGCGATTGCTGCAGCATCTGTTGCCTATGACTGGCTGGCGGTGCTGGCGAAACAAAATGGCGCACCATCCAAACCGGTTGGCCGCATCTAGCCGAATTTACAATTTCAATCTGTCACGCAATTTATACCAAGCCATGCCAAGGGCTAGCGCGGGCGTGCGCAAGATGCCGCCGGGAAATGGCATATGCCGCAATGATTGCATCACTTCAAATTGTTCAGCCTCACCCATGATGGCGTCTGCCAAAATCGTGCCTGCCAGCCCGGCTAGAGCGACCCCGTGACCGGAAAAGCCCTGAACAAAATAGATGTCATCATCAGTGCGCCCAAAATGTGGGATCCGGTTGACGGTAATGCCAATACGACCAGACCAGACACGATCGGTTTCGGCATTGGCTAACACTGGAAATACAGTGCACATACGGCGCCGCAAATCGGCTTCAACATTGCCAAGATTGACATTGGTATAGCTAGCACGGCCGCCAAAAATCATCCGGTTATCTGCATCTATGCGAAAATAATTCAGCGCTGTGTTGCAATCTGCCACGGTGGCGCGGCTTGGCAATATATGCTGGATCATATTATCGGATAGCGGCGTGGTGGCCAGAACTGATGAGGTGACCTGTGCCAGCCGGCGGGACATGTCCGGCAGGCCAATATCGGTCAGATAGGCATTGCCGCACAAGAGTACGCGGCTAGCGGTCAGTTGTGGGGCATGCTCTATGTGAAGCGTTTTATTGACGCCGCGGTCTATTTTTATCACCCGGCTATGTTCCAAAATATGTGCACCAGCCGCACCGGCGGCCAACGCCAATCCCATCAAATATTTAAGTGGCTGTATTTGCCCAGATCTCTCGTCATAGAGGCCACCACAATAAGACTGGCTGTTGATATGCGGGGCAAGCGCGGTGCGGTCAGTCAGCGCGGTTAGATGGGCATAACCGCGGTGTGACCATTCATGCTGCATAGCCAACAATTCGTTCATGTGACGGTGATGCAATGCGGCGTGGAGATAGCCAAATTGCAAATCACAGGCAATGTTATGTTTGCGCACACGTGATGCCACCATATCAACAGCGGCCATCCCCGCGGCCCAAGCAAGGTCGGCGTCATCTGCGCTTAATTGATGGCTGATATGATGAAAATCATTTGGCCAGCCTTGGCATAAATGACCGCCATTGCGTCCCGACCCGCCACTGCCAATGGTTTCAGCTTCAAGCAGAACAACATCATACCCATGTTCTGCCAAATGCAGGGCTGCGGTTACCCCGGTCAGACCGCCCCCGATGATGGCAACATCGCACGTGTGCGGCCAGTCTTTTTGTGGCGGCGGCAGGGCATCAATGTGATCGGCGTAGATTGAGGTAAGCATGGGTCCTGTATGGCTGTTTTGTCACAGATTCGACAGGTCGTCACCGCGGTGGTATTGGGGTCATTACCTCGGGGTCTGTCAACGCGCTGGTGCACAAAATTTTATAAGCTAGTCCTCTTTGTCTATGGTATAATGAAACCGAAATCAAATAGTGATGATTCGCTGGTGCCCGCTAATGTCATGTTGAGACGATTTGCGCCGGCAAAATTATGGGCGACAAAATGACAGCAATTACGCGTACCCAAGATTGGCAAGAGATAGATGCCCGTCATCATCTGGCACCATTTACTGATTATGCCGCCCTGCGCAAAAACGGCGCACGGGTCATCACGCAGGCTGATGGCCATTACATCACCGATAGTGATGGTCACCGGATTCTGGATGCGATGGCTGGCTTGTGGTGTGTCAATGTCGGATATGGGCGGCAACAGCTTGTTGATGCTGCCAGCCAGCAAATGGCTGTTTTGCCCTATTATAACAATTTCTTTAAAACCACAAACCAGCCGATTGCCGTTTTGTCAGAGCGTTTAGCCGCCCTCACCCCAGAAGGGTTAAATAATGTATTTTACGCAAATTCTGGCTCTGAGGCGAATGACACGATCATTCGAATGGTCCGGCACTTTTGGGCGTTACAGGGCCAGCCAGAAAAACGTGTTATTATCGGGCGTGAATATGGCTATCATGGCAGCACCATTTTATCAGCAAGTATGGGTGGCATGGTGGGCATGCACCAGCAGGCCGCCGATGCGCCCGGGTTTGCTCATATAAAGCCGCCTTATGGATTTTTATATCAAGGCAATTTGTCCGAAGCTGATTTTGCAACAACTGCGGCAAGCTGGCTTGAAGATAAAATTATGGAAATCGGCGCCGACAACGTGGCGGCGTTTGTGGCTGAACCGATTCAAGGGGCGGGCGGCGTGATCATTCCGCCAGCTGGCTATTTAACCAAGGTGGAAGCCATCTGCCGCGCACATGATATTTTGTTTATTGCTGACGAGGTGATCACCGGATTTGGCCGGACGGGTCATTGGTTTGCCAGTGATTATTATGGTCTGAAACCAGATATGATGGCGCTTGCCAAAGGCTTGACGTCTGGCTACGTGCCGATGTCAGCGGTAATGGTGGGTGACCGTGTCGCTGATAAGCTGATTGCCGATGGCGGTGAATTCTATCATGGCTTTACCTATTCTGGTCATCCAGTGGCGGCAGCTGTCGCACTGGCGAATTTGCAGATTATTAAAGACGAAAAGTTGGTTGAAACCGTCCGTGATGACACTGGCCCATATTTGGCCGAGTCGCTGGCGCCACTGGCCGATCATTCGCTTGTTGGTGAGGTACGAAGCTTTGGTATGCTTGCAGCGATTGAACTTGTCAAAGATAAAGCTGGGCCTGTTTTATTTGATCCCGTTGGTGACGTTGGGGTTATTTGCCGCGATTATGCCATTGCTGGGGGAATGATGATGCGGGCGGTTCGTGATGGCATGATTATGTCACCACCTCTGACTTTCGGACGATGTGATATTGATAAGGCTGTCGGCATTGCCAGAATGGCACTTGATAAGACCGCGACAGAGCTTGGCATTTTATAAGCACATAAAGGGGAGTTCCGGGGTGCCCCGGAAAATATGGTAAAATATGGCTTTCGATATGCAAAAATGGCTGAACGATCAGGCCATAACCGAAGTCGAATGTTTGGTCAGCGATATTTCTGGTATACCGCGCGGCAAAATCCTGCCGGTAAAGAAATTTGTGTCAGCACAGGATACGGGTGGCCTACGACTTCCTGAATATGTGTTTGGTCAGGCGGTGACAGGTGAATATTACGATAGTGACATTTTGAATGAAATTGGCAGTGATGTGGTGTTGATACCTGATCCGAACACCTGCCGCCTAGTGCCCTGGTATGATGAGCCAACAGCCCAGATTATTCATGATGCGTTTAGTCAGGATGGCCGGTTGGTGCCATTTGCGGCGCGCGCTGTTTTAAAACGTGTCTTGTCGTTGTTTGAAGATGCAGGCTTGGAACCAGTGATTGCACCGGAGCTGGAATTTTTTCTGGTTGAGCAAAGCAATGACGCGAACAGTCCGCTCATCACCCCGACCGGGCGGTCAGGTCGGGCCGAAAAAGCTAAACAGGCTTATGGCATTGACGCGGTGAATGAATTTGATCCGCTATTTGAAGAA
>CAJWSS010000044.1:0-10336 GCA_913045915.1 uncultured Alphaproteobacteria bacterium
GCCGGCAAGGCGGTTGCGTTTGGCGAAGCGTTAAAGCCAGAGTTCAAGGCCTATATTCAAACCGTTGTTAGCAATGCTCAAATTTTAGCAGAAACCCTGATAGATCGCGGTGTGGCCATTGTGTCTGGTGGCACCGATACGCATGTCGTGTTGGTGGATTTGCGGCCAAAAGGGCTGACCGGTAACATCACCGAAGTCTCGCTTGAACATGCTGGTATCACCTGTAACAAAAACGGCATTCCGTTTGATCCACAGCCACCTATGGTGACATCTGGGGTCAGGTTGGGGACGCCTGCCGGTACCACACGTGGTTTTGGCAATGACGAATTTGTGCAGATTGGTCATATGATTGGCGATGTATTAGACGGATTGGCTGAAAATCCTGATGACAACAGCGCTGTTGAAGCGCGGGTACGCGAACAGGTGCGTAGCCTATGTCGGGCTTTCCCAATCTATAAATAGTGTGTACACTCGCGCCCAGCGCTAGATATAGGGTGGGTGCCGATCATGATTTGTCCGTTTTGTGGAAATGAAGATACGCAGGTAAAGGATTCGCGGCCGGCTGAAGATGGGGCGGCGATCCGGCGCCGTCGCCTTTGCGGCAAATGTGAGGCGCGCTTTACCACTTTTGAACGTGTGCAACTTCGTGAAATCACCATTGTAAAGCGTAATGGCCGCCGGTCTATCTTTGACCGCGATAAATTGGAACGCTCTTTTGAAATTGCGTTGCGCAAACGCGATGTGGATGCTGATGACGTGGCGCGGGCGATCAATGAAATTGTGCGCAAGCTAGAAAGCCACGCCGATGGTGATGTGCCAAGCGAAAAAGTTGGCGAATTGGTCATGTCCTCGCTCCATACCCTCGATCAGGTTGCTTATGTGCGCTACGCTTCGGTGTATCGCAATTTTCGCGAGGCCAAGGATTTTGAGGCCTTTGTCGAAAAGGAGCTAGGTGAATAGCGCCGTGTCTGTATCAGCTGAAACTGATAAACGCTGGATGCGGGCAGCCATTGCGCAGTCGCGTCATGCCGAGGGGCGGACGTTAAGCAACCCACCGGTTGGTTGTGTGATTGTTGATAAATCTGGCCGACTTTGTGCAACCGCGCATACCGGTAGGGGCGGCGTACCGCACGCCGAAACGCAAGCGCTTGATATGGCTGGGCATTTGGCAGAGGGGGCTACGGTCTATGTGACCCTAGAGCCATGCGCCCATCATGGAAAAACGCCGCCATGTATTGATGCGCTTATCGCGGCGCGTGTGGCGCGCATTGTTGTAGCGGTTGCCGACCCTGACGCACGGGTTAATGGCCGCGGGCTGGAAAAGGCAAAGGCGGCTGGCATTGATACCCATCTTGGTGTCGGCGCGGCGGCTGCCAAGGCTGTTCTTAGTGGTTTTTTAACGCGGATTGAACGTGGCCGGCCCTATGTCTGGATGAAAACAGCGGCATCGCTTGATGGGGGTATTGCATTGGCTGATGGGGAAAAACGCTGGCTTACCGGCCGTCCCATGCGGCATTTCGTGCATGAAGTGCGTAGCCGCTGTGACGCGTTGCTGACGGGGGTGGGCACGATCCTTGCTGACGACCCTGAACTGACCTGCCGTGCCCCAGCCAGAAATGCCGATAGTCCGGCAGTTTTTGTTCTTGATAGTCAGTTGCGCACGCCGCCCACCGCGCGTATTTTTGGTGCGGGGAATCGCCCGGTGACGCTGTTATGTACGCCATCAGCACCAAAAGACCGCTTAATGGCGCTCACACAAGCTGGCGCGGTGGTCACAAGATTGCCAGCTCATCCAAATGGTCAGCTTGATCTGGACGCAGTATTGGACCATCTAGGCGCCGGCGGCATAAATACGCTTTTGGTTGAGGCTGGCACTGGCGTGACCACGGCGATGCTAGCGGCCGGGCTGGTTGATAAAATTTACTGGACACAATCACCGCATATTTTGGGAGCTGATGCCCGGCCAGTTGTCGGGCCACTCAAGTTGGTAGCATTGCCGAACCAAAACCTATATACCCAGTTAACTTCATCACAAATTGGACAAGACCAATTACGGGTTTTTGTGCAAGATATTAACGCAGACCACACAGGGTAAAGCGCGTCTATGTTTACTGGCATTATCACTGGCATTGGCCATATCGAGTCTATTGAGGATGCAGGCGACCGCACGTTTCGCATTGGGTGCGACTGGGATTGTTCAACAATAGATATCGGCGCATCAATTGCCTGTTCTGGTATATGTTTAACGGTGGTAGCGCGCTATGCCCATAGTTTTGATGTCACTGCATCGGCAGAAACATTGACGGTAACCACCGCTGGTGGCTGGTCCGTTGGTGACCAGATCAATCTGGAGCGTGCGCTTAAGCTTGGTGATGAACTTGGTGGGCATATTGTGTCAGGACATGTTGATGGTCTGGCCGAAATTACATCGATTGAAAATAGCGGTGACAGCCATGTTGTATGGCTGAAAGCACCATCCGCCTTTGCCCGGTTTATCGCGGCCAAGGGGTCGGTCGCTTTGGATGGTGTATCGTTGACGGTGAATGCGGTTGAGGGGTGTCTATTCTCGATCAATATTATCCCACATACATGGTCAGTGACCGGGTGGGCCGGGGCCGTGGTTGGTCAGAAAATGAATATGGAAATTGATATGCTGGCGCGTTATGTTGCCCGGCTAGCTGACTTCAAATAAGGAATAGTTTCATGACAGCGCCAAGCCAGAACGAGCTCTCTACCATTGAAGAGGTGATTGCTGATGCGAAAGCCGGCAAGCTCTTTATTCTTGTGGATGATGAAGATCGGGAAAATGAGGGTGATTTATGCGTTGTGGCCGAATGTGCAACCGCAGATGCAATCAATTTCATGGCGAAATATGGGCGCGGCCTGATTTGTCTGGCACTCACCAGACAGCGTACTGAAACGCTGGGGTTGGCGATGATGGACCGGCGCAATGAATCGCGTCACGAAACAGCCTTTACGGTGTCTATTGAGGCGCGCGAGGGGGTGACAACAGGTATTTCCGCACATGATCGCGCGCATACCATCAAAACGGCTATTGATCCAAACTGTAACGAGCGTGATATCACCACGCCGGGCCATATTTTCCCGTTGGTGGGACGGGATGGTGGCACTTTGGTTCGGGCTGGCCATACCGAAGCTGTGATTGATATCGCGCGGGCGGCTGGCTATGACAATCCGGCTGGGGTTATTTGCGAAATTATGAATGATGATGGCCGCATGGCGCGGTTGCCTGATCTTGTGACATTTGCCAAAGCGCACGATCTGAAAATTGCCTCTATCGCTGATTTGATCGCGTGGCGGCGGCGTAATGAATCACTGGTACAACGTATGGTAGAAACCACCGTGACCACCCGGATTGGGGGTGATTGGCGTATGATGATTTATGCCAACACTATTTCAAATATTGAACATATCGCGCTTGTCAAAGGCGATATTAGCGGTGATGCGCCGGTTTTGGTGCGTATGCATGCGCTTGATTTGATGGCTGATCTTCTCGGTGAAGTGTCAGAAAAGCGTGCCGGCAATGAATTGGCCGCGGCCATGCAGATGATTGGCGATGCCGGGCAGGGTGTTGTGGTTGTTTTACGCGAAGCCTCGGCCAGCAGTTTAACCGCTATGGTCAGCCAAAAAATTGTGGCGCAAATTGACGGTGGGTCAAATCGCGAATTGCGCGATTACGGTGTCGGTGCGCAAATATTGACCGACCTTGGTGTCAGTCAGATGGTTCTGTTGTCGAATACCCGGCCAAATGTTGTGAGCCTAGAGGGGTATGATTTGGAAATTATCGACTGGCAGCCATTGCAGCGGGAGAGCTGAATGAGTGGGCATTTTTTGATTGTTGAGGCGCGTTTTTATGGTGAGATCGCTGACGCGCAACTGGCAGGTGCGAAATCTGCGTTGAGCGCTGCCGGGGCAAGCTTTGAGCATGTGTCGGTGCCTGGGGCACTGGAAATCCCGGTGGCGATAGCGATGGCGGCGGCAAGTCAACAGCATTTTGACGGTTATGTCGCATTGGGGTGTGTTATTCGCGGTGAAACCACGCATTACGAAACGGTTTGTTCTGAGTCAGCGCGTGGGCTTATGGATCTGGCCATTGCCGAAAATTTAGCTATCGGGAACGGTATTTTAACCGTTGAAAATGAAGCGCAGGCGTGGGAACGCGCTGATGCGGCGCAAAAAGACAAGGGTGGGGACGCGGCACGGGCCGCACTTGCGCTTGCAACGCTCCGAAAAAGATTCGGTGTGTGATGCGATGAGTGATGATAAAAATCAGCTGAAAGCCGTGCCGGTGCGTCGCCGTTCCGCCGCCCGGCTTGCGGCCATTCAAATTACCTATCAGTCATTAATTACCGGCCAATCAGCGGCTGATTTTGTGCCGCAATTCCTGTCGCATTATGCCGCTGAGGTCAGTAAATCATTTCGGGTGAAAGACCTAGATCAAGAGCATTTAACAGATCTCTATGCTGGTGTTGAGGCCGGACGTGACGAGCTTGACCGGGTGATTGGCGCGGCGTTATCACCGGGGTGGTCGATTGACCGTCTAGCGCGCATTGAGCTTGCTGTGCTACGATGCGGGGCCTATGAACTCACCGCTATGCCGCACATACCGGCGCGGGCCGTGGTCAGCGAATATGCCGCGCTCAGCGATGCCTGCGGGTGCGAGGTTGGATTTGTGAATGCGGTTTTGGACGGTTTGGCGCGTGGCGCGCGGACCGTTGAAATGCAATCGTGAGACCGATGGTCTATTCTTCTGATTGTCGGCGTTTTAAGTTTGAAAATACCTGCTCAAGAACACCAAATGTATCTCCCGGCGTTGGCGTCTTGTCATCAATATGAACGATTTGCAATCCATCTTCTTTATTAATTAAATCAATGGATTCAAGTATATTATTGTCATCAAGTGTAAAGATGTAGACGATGCGTTGCTGGGTTTGTTTGGCGCTGGCGACGGGTTGTAGCATCACCTGACTGCTGTAATACAGCTTTTGTGTGTCAAATGCGCCATCAAAGCTTGGCTGTCCAAGCATATCCAGAATATCCGCTTTGGTTGTTGTGCCGATATTGATTTGCTTTAGCTCATTCTCATTGATGATATGACCATGACTGCTGATACGGTCACCGCATGCGCCAAGGGCGGCAAGCCCCAAGCTGGCGACAAAAAACAGCGCATACTGTAGATGTCGTGGGCGGCTTTTGTTTGGACGTGATGGTCTGGTCATTAATAGCTTCCTGCTATATATAGTGGACACCGTTGCTCACACTTGCCGGATGTTGCACCAATGAACAAAAAATCACAAGGCTGGTTTGCTACTTTATTTTCCTGGGGCCAGAGGCGTCAGACGCGTGAAGCTGAAAAGCTCTACGCGGCGGCGATTGAAGTGGCCCGCCGCCCCATTTTTTATGAGCAGTTTGGGGTAAAGGATTCGGTTGATGGCCGGTTTGACTCGCTTAGCTTGGTGGTCATCCTGATCATGCGAAAATTGAAGAATTGCGGGGCGGATGGAAAGGAAATCAGCCAACAGCTTTTTGATTCAATGTTTGCTGACATGGATTTATCCCTTCGCGAAATGGGCGCTGGTGATATTGGCGTGTCAAAACGTGTGCGCACCATGGCCGAGGCTTTTTTGGGGCGTCTTGAGGCCTATGTGACCGCGCTTGATCATAATGACCGGACGGCACTGGCGGCGGCTTTGCGCCGTAATTTATTTCGGGATGATGCTGATGCTGACCCGCTAGGGAATGGGGCGGTTGATTATGTGTTTGCGCTGGCTTCAGAAATCACTAATCTTGACCCAGATGATTTGCTCCTCGGAAATCTGAACCTGTCATAATGCGGTGATGGCCTTCTGATGCCTCAATTTTCAATTACATCTGAAATTAATGTTGAGACGCTTCGTCCTGATTCAGATAATTTTTATAAATTATCGACAAACTCGGCGGATCTTCAGGGATTAGCCGAACGGTTTGGTTGGGTCTCGGTTGACCACCTCGCCAGTGAATTGATCGTTCGCAAAGTCGCACGAGACTGTTGGGATGTTAGTGGTCATATAGCGGGTGAGATTGTGCAAAATTGCATTGTTACCGGTGCGCCCGTGCCAGAAAATATAGATTTTCAGATTGAAGAACGTTATGTTCGCTCAGCCGAACAGACCGATCATGTCGAAGTGGGTCTTGACGGTACTGAACCAATAAAAAATGGGGCGATTGACATCGGCGAATTAGCGGTGCAATCACTCTGCCTTGCGGCGACGGCATGGCCAAGAGTCGAAGATGCGCCAGATGGCTATAGCGTCGGTGATCAAGAACTGGATCACCCATTTGCCGCGCTGTCTGCATTAAAGCGTCAAAATCGTGAGTGAGTAAGAATGGCTTGGAGGAAATATCCTGTCTGACGTTATTAAAATTGCCCTAGACGCGATGGGCGGGGACAATGCACCAGACTCTATCATTGATGGTGCTGATACCGCTAAGGCGCAGGCCCCGCATATCGAGTTTATATTTGTTGGTGATGAATCGCGTATACGCCCGTTATTGGCGAAAACACAGCATCTCCAACATGCTGATACGCTTCACACCGATGTAGCGGTAGCGGCTGAAGATACCGCGTCACAGGCGGTTCGGCGGGGGCGCGACAGCTCTATGTGGATGGCCATTTCATTGGTTGCCGATAAAAAAGCTGATGCTGTTGTGTCGGCCGGCAATACCGGCGCCTTGATGGCGATGTCAAAATTGCAATTGCGGACGATGCCCGGCGTTACCCGGCCCGCTATTGCCGGGTTTTTTCCGACCGAACAAAAGCGCATGTGTATGCTTGACCTAGGTGCGAACCTAGAATGCGATGAGGATAATCTTGTGCAATTTGCGCTGATGGGACAGGCATTTTACCATTCGCTAGTTGGTAAAGAGCGCCCGTCAGTAGCGTTGCTGAATGTTGGGTCCGAAGAGCAAAAGGGCCATGAATATCTGCGTCTTGCCGCACAGGAACTGTCGGACCCTGAACTAGGCGTGAATTATATTGGCTTTGTCGAAGGGTCTGACCTTGTCAAAGGCGGTGTTGATATTGTGGTGACCGATGGGTTTTCGGGCAATATTGCGTTGAAAACTGCAGAAGGCGTTGCCGGCTTATTTGCAACATTGTTGCGGCGCTGTTTCAAAGCCTCGTTGCCAGCCAAGCTCGGTTATTTGCTGGCGCGTGGGGCGCTCAAGAATTTTAGAACCAAGATGGATCCGCGGCGATATAATGGCGCGGTTTTTCTTGGCCTGAATGGTATCGCCGTTAAATCGCATGGTGGCACAGATGCTGTTGGCTTTGCCAATGCGATTGATGTTGCAATGAACCTTGTGGGACATGGGTTTATACCTGATGTAAGTAGCGCGATTGAAAAGGCTGATCGCATTCGGGCAAAACGAAAGACTGTAAATG
Organism: uncultured Alphaproteobacteria bacterium; assembly: GCA_913045915.1. Lineage (GTDB taxonomy): Bacteria > Pseudomonadota > Alphaproteobacteria > Puniceispirillales > Puniceispirillaceae > UBA3439. The sequence goes on from CAJWSS010000044.1 coordinate 7,445, forward strand.
AGTAAACAAACCGTATTAATGACGGCTGTCGGTTCTTATCTGCCAGCGAATGTGGTGACGAATGATGATCTGTCGGCTTGTGTCGACACCAGCGATGAATGGATTCGGCGCCGTACGGGTATTACCCAGCGCCATTTTGTGGCAGACGGGGAGACAACTGCTGATTTAGCAAGTAAAGCCGCAACCAAGGCGCTGTCTCAGGCGGGACTTGGCGCTTCGGATATTGATCTCATTATTGTGGCGACCACCACGCCGGATAATACTTTCCCCTCGACGGCTACGAAAGTTCAGCATCAGCTGGGCGCATCCGGGGCGATTGCGTTTGATATACAGGCTGTCTGTGCGGGCTTTATCTATGCGGTGGATGTGGCTGATGCGATGTTGCGCGGGGGACGGGGACGCCGTGCTTTGGTTATTGGTGCCGAGAGTTTTTCAAAATTACTTGATTGGCAGGATCGCACAACATGTGTGTTGTTTGGCGATGGCGCCGGCGCGGTTGTTCTGGAAATCGACGAAAAGGACAGTGATTTTGGTATTCGGTCTTCGGTTTTGCACGCCGATGGTGCGTATCGTGATATTTTATATGTCGATGGCGGCCCGTCTAGTAACCAAGATGTCGGTTATGTGCGGATGGAGGGCAAAGAAGTTTTTCGTCATGCCATTGAAAAATTAGCCGCGGTTATGGATGAGGCGCTCACCGCCGCAGATATGCAACCGCAAGATATTGATTGGTTGGTGCCGCATCAAGCCAATATTCGGATCATTGATGGCATGCAGAAAAAGATGCAGCTACCAAACGAAAAGGTGGTGCGCACTGTTGATCAGCATGCCAACACCTCTGCCGCATCGATTCCATTGGCATTGGCGACTGCTGTCGATGATGGACGGGTAAAAAATGGTGATGTGCTGGCCATGGAGGCGATTGGCGGTGGCCTAGTATGGGGCGCGGCTTTGGTGAAATATGGCCGCCCAGCATAAGTATCTCGTCACACGGGCAACAGAAATGCGGCAAAATTGTGCATGCGGCCTTGTGTTTTTCTTCTAAATGTTTTTAGACTATAGCCTTGGCCCTGTAGCCAGCCACAAAGTTTCATTATGGATACGGCTTTCCTATGTCAAAAACGTTAACCAGAGCTGACCTTACCGAATCTGTCTATCGTAATATCGGGCTGTCCAGAAACGAATCTTCAGATCTTGTTGAGTCCGTTCTGGAAGAGATTTGCACCTGTCTTGAAGCAGGTGAAGAGGTCAAATTGTCGTCCTTTGGCACATTTTCTGTTCAGTCAAAACGCCAGCGCGTCGGGCGCAACCCAAAAACTGGTGTTGAAGCGGTGATTACCCCACGCCGGGTTCTATCATTTCGGCCTTCGCATATTCTGAAGGATCGGGTTGATAACGCCTAATGACTGATAAATCTAGCGATGCCTTCAGAACCATTTCCGAAGTGTCAGCCGCGCTTGATGTGCCGCCGCATGTATTGCGTTTTTGGGAAACCAAATTTACCAGTTTGCGCCCGTTGAAACGCAGTGGCGGCCGCCGTTATTATCGGCCTGACGATATCGCTGTTTTAACGAGAATACGCGACTTGTTGTATAAAGACGGCTTTACCATAAAAGGCGCGCAACGGTTTTTGAAATCAAAAGAGGCACTGGCTCCGACAGACGCGGTGCATGATGCGGCTGTGGGCGGCGATGTGCCAGATCTTGCCGCGATCCAAGCGCTTTTAGAATCTGCGCGGGATCGGCTGGTGAGCGTAAAAAGCAAATTACACCCGTAAAACAGCAAATTTTATCTGTAAAAACGAGCCGCGTGAAAAGCCGATTGCATGGGGCTGTGGCTAAGGCTATAACAGTCGCGGCCGGAGCGTAGCGCAGCCTGGTAGCGCACTATACTGGGGGTGTAGGGGTCGTGGGTTCAAATCCCGCCGCTCCGACCAATTTTTTCGACAAAAAAATTATTTATCAGGCTGTCACAGCTTTTTTTGGTGTGGCTAGCTCAAGTGTTTGATCTTAATTCTTTTGATTAAGTGACCAGAAAGGGAATTCGATTATTTATTAGCAACCAAAATAAAGAGTTTGACAATGGTAGGTAAAACTAGAATTCAAAAAAAATTGCAGCTTTTGGTTTTGGAAGGCGATGGTATTGGGCCTGAGATCTGTCGAGAAGCAGTAAGGATCCTCAATGTCCTTGATAGGAAGCATGCTCTTAATCTTGAGATAATAACTGAGGATGTTGGTCTAAAATCCCTTGAGACCGTGGGATCAACCTTGCCAGATCATGTTGTGGATTTGGCGAAGGCGGTTGATGGAATTGTGATGGGGCCAATGTCGACAAACGAGTATCCGAATAAAAACAACGGTGGTATCAACCCATCTGGAACAATTAGAAAGAAACTAGATCTTTTTGCAAATGTAAGGCCGGCTAAATCTTATTTTGGATCATTAGGATCGAGTAGAAAGGGCATCGATCTTATTATCGTGAGGGAGAACACCGAAGGTTTTTACTCGGACAGGTCTATGTATGTTGGGCCTGGAGAATTCATGCCAACTAAGGATCTCGCGATCTCAGTCAGAAAGATAACGCGAGGTGCCTCGATTCGAATAGCAAAAATTGCTTTCGAATTAGCGCAAGTCAGATCCAAAAGATTAACAGCAGTTCATAAATCAAATGTGTTCAGATTGTCAGATGGGCTATTTTTAGAGGCGGTCAGAGATGTGAAGAAGAATTATCCTGACATTGACTATAGTGAGCAACTTGTTGACGCAATGGCTGCACGACTTGTCAGGGATCCTGAGAATTTTGATGTGATTGTCACTACAAATATGTTTGGAGATATTCTGTCTGATGAGGCCTCAGAAATTGCTGGTGGCTTAGGTCTTGCTTCTTCAATAA
>CAJWSS010000045.1:0-10331 GCA_913045915.1 uncultured Alphaproteobacteria bacterium
GTCTGCGGCGTCTTGGTCATGGTAAAATCGGCCAAATTCCAGCTTGAAATCAATCAGCCTAACGCCGACTCCCAGAAATAATCCGGTAAGAAAATCATTGATACGCAATGTGTCCTCGACAATGATTTCCAGCTCTTCTGGTGTCGCCCAGCCAAAGGTGAAAATATGTTCGGGCGCGATAATCGGGTCGCCAAGGCTGTCATCTTTGAGGCAAAATTCGACCAATGTGTTGTTTAATGTCGCGCCTTCTTCCAGCCCAAGGCGCGGGCAAATTGACCCGGCGGCTACATTTCTAACAACAACTTCGACCGGAATAATTTCAAGCTTGCGGATCAGCTGTTCACGGTCATTCAGGCGGGCGATAAAATGGTTAGGAATGCCCAAATCCCCGACCGCTGTCATAATATGCTCGCTGATGTAGTTATTCAGCACGCCTTTGCCTTTGATCACGTCTTTTTTCTGCGCGTTAAAGGCGGTGGCGTCATCTTTAAAATATTGCACCAAGGTGCCAGCTTCCGGCCCTTCAAAAATGACCTTGGCCTTGCCTTCATAGAGCTGTTGTCTCTTTGTCATGATCGTCTCTGTCCTTGCGAAAAGGTAGCGGGTATCTCCGGCTATCCGAAAACGCGTTTAAAAATTGTGTCGACATGCTGAAAATGCTGGTCAAGGTCAAACAAGGCGTCGAGTTCCTGATCGGTCAGGTGTGCGCTGACATCTTCATCAGATTTTAGTTTATCAAGATAACTGCCACCTTCGGCCCAGATTTTCATGGCATTGCGCTGGACATAAACATAGGCGTTTTCCCGGCTTACCCCTTTTTGCGTTAATGCCAACAACACTTGCTGTGAATGCACCAGCCCGCCAAGCTTGTCGAGATTGGCCTGCATGGCATCTGGATAGACCAGTAGATTTTCAACAACACCAGCCAAACGGTGCAAGGCAAAATCAAGCGCGATGGTGGCATCCGGGGCAAATACACGTTCGACGGATGAATGCGAAATATCGCGTTCGTGCCACAAGGCAACATTTTCCAAGGCAGGCACCACTGCCGCCCGTACAATGCGGGCAATGCCGGTCAAATTTTCGGTCAGCACTGGGTTGCGTTTATGCGGCATGGCCGATGACCCTTTTTGCCCGGCCGAGAAAAATTCTTCGGCTTCGCGCACCTCGGTGCGTTGCATATGGCGTATTTCAACCGACAGACGTTCAATTGAACTGGCAATGACCCCTAATGTCGCAAAAAACATAGCATGGCGGTCACGCGGGATCACCTGCGTTGAGACAGGTTCAATCTCAAGCCCCATTTTTTCGGCAACATGCGTTTCAACGAAAGGGTCAATATGGGCAAAGGTGCCCACCGCACCAGAAATAGCACAAGTGGCGATTTCGCGGCGTGCCGCAACCAACCGCTCGCGGCAACGCTTAAATTCAGCGTAAAAACTGGCAAATTTCAGACCAAGCGTAGTTGGTTCAGCATGAATGCCATGGCTACGGCCAATGGTGGCGGTGCGTTTATGTTCATGCGCGCGTTTATCAAGACCCGCAAGCAAGCGATCAAGCCCGGCCAGCATCAAGTCAGTGGCCCGAACCAGTTGAACAGATAGGGTGGTATCTAACACATCGGATGATGTCATGCCTTGATGCACAAACCGGGCGTCCTCGCCAATATGTTCGGCAAGATTTGTCAAAAAGGCGATGACGTCATGTTTGGTTTCGCGTTCAATCTCGTTAATGCGGTCAATTTCAAAGGCGCCGCGTTGCCAAATTGTGGCGGCCGCCTCGGCCGGAATGACGCCCAGTTTTGCCTGTGCATCACAGGCGTGGGCTTCAATTTCAAACCAAATTTGGAATTTGCTTTCCTCCGACCAAATTGAGGTCATCTCGGGCCGGGAATAACGAGGGATCATACGAACAATACCTTTTGCATTGGAAGACGTCAGGTTGTAGCATTGAGGCAGGTAAAAAGCCAGACTTTAACTATAATTTGTGGTCAATTTGGACGGGAACACACAATATGCTGTTTCGACGTATTTTGATGACGGCGCTGATGACAGCCGCGCGCAACCCCGCTGTACAGAAAAAAGCGGGTGAGGCGGCAGGAAAAGCCTTGAATGCGGCACGCCCCGGCTTGTTAGCGGCAAGTCGCAGGGCTGGTGAAATGACCCGAAAACTCTCTGAAAATATGAAAAAAAAGTGAATTTTTGGTAAGCCGCCCCCGACGTTATAAATGGCCGAGGCTTTTAAAGCTGACGCAAATGGTGTCGGCGATAATGAGATGGTCATGAAGGGTCATGCCCATTACCGTTAGGGCCTTTTCTGTGTCACGCGTTACCGCAATATCAGCGCGCGATGGTTTCGCCTCGCCGCTTGGGTGATTATGGACAAGAATCACCGACCGTGCGTGATGCTTTAAGGCGGCATTCACCACTTCACGCGGATAGACTGCGGTCTGATTGATTGTGCCAATTGACATGGTTTCCTCGCCAATCAACCGGTTCTGATTATCCAGACATAAAATCACAAAATGTTCGACAGGTTCATGCGCTAATCGGTTGATGCAGTAATCTTGAACATGCATCCAATTGCTCAACACCGGCTGGTTTTTAATGCGTGAATGACTAAGATGAAGCGCCGCCGCTTCGGTGACTTTAATCGCCACAATGGTGGCTGGGCCAACTTGTTCTACCTCTTGCAATTTTTCCACTGGTGCGCGCAACACACCAGCCAGCGTCCGGAGTCCGTGCATCAGCCGTTTGGCGATTGGTTTGGTGTCACCGCGCGGATTGCTCTGATAGAGAAGCATCTCCAGCAGTTCAAGTTCGGTCAAAGACTCGGCCGATTTGCCAAGCACCTTGTCGCGCATACGTGCCCGGTGCCCGTATATATCTTGGTTTGTTGACCGCGATCAGCGCGGTTCATCGTCTGGTTGTGATGGGGTGTTCATCCCCATTTAGATAGAATAAAAACCTTAAACTTCGGTTAATCTTGGGCAGATTGGGGGCGCTGATTTTCCGATATAGTCATATATTATAGGGCGGCATGGTCAGGCCCGCTGGTGACAGGGTGAAAATTTCGGGGGCGTCGTCGGTGACGCCAATCGAATGTTCGAATTGTGCAGACAGGCTTTTATCGCGGGTCACGGCGGTCCATCCGTCGGACAGGATTTTTGTTTCATAGCGCCCTGCATTGATCATTGGCTCGATGGTAAAAATCATCCCGGGTTCAAGCCGCATACCTTCGCCCGGCAAGCCATAATGCAAAATGGTTGGGGCGCAATGAAATGTCTGGCCCAGACCATGGCCAGTAAAATCTCGTACCACAGAAAATCGCTGAGATTCGGCAAAAGACTGAATAGCGTGGCCAATATCCCCAAGCGTGTTGCCGGGGCGGGCCACCTCTATGCCGCGCATCAGGCATTCATAGGTGATTTCAGTCAATCTTTGTGCTTTGACGGATGGTGTGCCCACATAAAACATACGCGATGTGTCGCCATACCAGCTATCTAGAATGACGGTGACATCTATATTGAGAATATCCCCATCACGCAGGCTCTTGTCACCGGGGATGCCATGGCAAACAACATGGTTCAGCGAAATGCATGTTGATTTGGGAAATCCTTTGTAATTCAGCGGTGCTGGTACGGCGCCATGTGCCAGAATATAATCATGACATAGCCTGTCGAGTTCTTCTGTTGTGACGCCAGCAACAACATGCGGCGTGATCATATCCAGAACCGCGGCCGCCAGCCTGCCGGCTTTGCGCATGCCAGCAAATCCGTCTTCACCATGCCGAATAACTGTTTCTTGTCGCATTTTTAATCCTGTCAGCTTCCGGTGGACACAAAAATTTGGATAACACCCAAATCTGCATTACCGTGTCTGCGGCCTGTCTAGCATATTCTGCATGCTTATCGGTGTAAAAATTTTCTGATACTGCAGGACATGTCACAAGCAAACAGCACGATTTGACAAAATCTGTCTTGGCGCTCATTCTGCCGCGCTTACGGAACGTTTTTATTAAGGTCTAGATGATGTCCCAGCCAAAAAACCCGACCGCCGCGATTATTGTGATTGGTGATGAAATTTTATCGGGCCGGACCAAAGACAAAAATATTGGCTGGTTGGCAGAAAAATTAAGTGCACAAGGCATCCAGCTTGTTGAAGCACGGGTGATTGCTGATAACCGGCAGGTGATCATCGATACCGTAAAGACGCTGTCTGCGGCTTATGATCTGGTGTTTACCAGTGGCGGCATTGGACCAACGCATGATGATATTACAACCGAGGCGGTGGCGGCGGCGTTTGATGTGCCGGTTATACGGCACCCAGAGGCTGAACGCCGGCTGGTGGCGCATTACGAGAATACCGATCTGGAATTTAATGCGGCCCGCCAGAAAATGGCTGACATTCCAGCAACGGCAACGCTGATCGACAACCCACTATCGGCGGCCCCCGGGTTTATTTTGGGTAATGTGCATGTTTTGCCGGGGGTGCCGGCAATTTTGCAGGCCATGTTTGAGGGGGTGCGCAGTTCTTTGCCGGGCGGTGTGGTCATGACCCGGATCACCGTGCAATGCGGCACTGGCGAGGGCAATATTGCGACCATTTTGGCAACGGTGCAATCGCGCTATGAGGGGGTCAGCATTGGGAGTTATCCGTGGTTTAAACCCGGTCAGTTCGGCACAGCTGTTGTGGTGAGTGGCCTAGACCAAACCGCAACAGCATCCGCGGCAAAAGACGTCGAATCTGAAGTCCGGCTTTTTGGTGCTGATGCGCAGATTGTTGAGGCTGACGGGACCCCGCTGGGCTAGCACGGGCCATGCATAGAGGTGGCTATCCCCATGGACCAGTTGGATGATCACCATCAGATTTTGTTTTTTTGCGGCGCGATAATGGTACCGAGCTTTTTGGTGGGCGTGTTGATGTTGCTTTTATGGCGGGGGGCGAGCCTGCCGGGGCGGCCCGGCGATAGCGAGCGCGTGCTTCGGCTTTTACTTCGTGAAAATTTAATGGGCGATCTGCCCAGTTTTTTAGGTCAACATCCCGGTCAAAAAGCGCGACATGGCGGTATTTGAAAAATGGGATCAGCGCCATACCAGCTAAAAACCCACCAATATGCGCCAAATAGGCAACGCCGCCGCCGGTGTCGCTTAGGGCTTGCGGCACCGCAACAAATTGTCCGCCAATCCATACACCAAGCACCAGCCATGCGGGCAGATTTATGAATCTAAAAAAAATCAAAATCAGAAAAAAACATCTGATTGCGGCTTTTGGATGCAATAGTAAATAGGCCCCTAAAACGCCGGCAATACCGCCTGATGCGCCGATCATGGGAATTGTCGAGCTGGGGTCGAGTGCGGCTTGTGCCATCGCCGCCGCGGTACCGCAAATCGCATAAAACAGGATAAATCTGCCACGCCCCATGGCCGCTTCGACATTATCGCCAAAAATCCACAGATACAGCATATTGCCACCAATATGCATCCAACCGGCATGTAAAAACATAGAGGTGAAAATGGTGCTCCATTCTGGCACCAATACCATATTTTCTGGCAGGTCGGCCGGGGTGAAAAACACCGCTGGGATAAAACCAAGCTGATACACAAGATTATGCGCGGTGCGGTAATCTAGCGATTCCTGCCAGATAAACCCAGATAAGCATAGGGCCATAATTATCCATGTCACAAACGGGCGTGCCACAGTCGGATTATTGTCAAATAATGGCAGAAAAAACATGCAAAACAGCCCGCTATTGGTGTGATCAAGACGGCTACAGCCTATCGCGCTTGCGCGGCTTTGTCATGCGCTGGGTGAGGGGGGTGGTTGATGTTGCCTCAATTGAATTGGGTTATGGTGCGGGCGGGGAGACTTGAACTCCCACGGCCTAGGGCCCACGGATTTTAAGTCCGTTATGTCTACCATTCCATCACGCCCGCAAAAGCGCTATCTGCTGAAGTTTGTAAAAACCAGCAGGGGGTAACAGCACCAAACTGATAGCCCAACAGCGCACCAGACGCAAAAGAAACTCACCAAAAATAGCAAAAATTTTTCTGTCATTTAATTTTGACCAATTGGCGGTGCTGACCGCCGAGTGTTTTCGCATCAGAAAACCGGGGCTAGCCATCTGTAACTAGGCTGATCCCGGTAATCGTCACGCAGAAGTTATTTGACTTTGGCCGGCCCATTGCACAGGCTCATAAAGTCAGCATGATGTTAGGTGACCCCATGGACAAACTTGTATGTGATGAATGTGGCACAAGTTTCAATTGTGGGGCCCCGCCCGGCAAATCGCGGTGCTGGTGCATGGATTTGCCAAATCTACGTGGCAGTTTTGACCTTGCTGGCAGTTGTGTGTGCCCCGATTGCATGACGCTTGGCAAAGCCAAAGACATCACCAAAATGCGCAAAATCAAAAAGCAACAGCGTGACGCATCCGCATTGCGGACGAAAGCCTAGGCTATTTTTGTTTTTTCTGACCGCCAAGAATGGCAAAGCGCCGCAGGAATGCGGCGGCGGCATCGGCGGGGGGCTGGACACGCAATTTGATATGTGACGGTGTGCCAGATGGCTTGATAAAAATTTTTGCCGCCTCATCATGGCTAAATCCGGCGATTTGTGTGGCCTCAATCCAGGCCGCCATACGGTCCGCGCGTTTAATGGTGCGTTGCACCGCGTCTGGCAAGTGGGGTGGTAATCCAAAACGGATGCTGACAGCCGTATCAAGCCGGTGTTCAATGTCGCGATATATCCCACCTAATGCATATTTAAACGGCGTAATCATATCGCCGATTACATATTCAGGCGCATCATGTAATAACGCGGCAAGGCACCATTTTTGATCGGTTTTTGGCGCATTCAAACGCACTAGACGTTCTACAAGCACGCAATGTTGGGCAACAGAAAACCCATATTTGCCTCGGGTCTGCCCATTCCAGCGTGTCACCCGTGCTAGTCCATGGGCGATATCCTCAATTTCGATATCAAGTGGTGACGGGTGCAAAATATCAAGACGCCGCCCACTTAACATGCGTTGCCAGGCACGTGGTTCTGGCGCGTCATCGGTCTTTTTTACCGTTTTACTGTGCTGTTTTGGCATGTTTTGGTGGGCTGAAGCTGAAAAGGCGGCATCTGTAAGTTTGTGTAAAATATGCCTGAATACTATGGCACGCGGCACCAGTTGAAAACCAAAAATGCGTTTGGTTCCTGATCAGGCGGCATTATGCTGCACCGCAGATCGACTCGCACGCGGTGTATGGTCTCGTGGCCGGCAAGCCATCTATTAGTGGTCATGACTTGGCCTTTACTTCTGGTTGTTGTATGCAATGGGTCAGACCCGCTGTTAACGAGACCCTGTTAATGGATTTTTTTGAAACACAAGAACGCTATCGTCGCCGTGAGATGCGCGGCTGGATGACCTTGCTTGTCCGCGCTTTAGTCATCGGTGGGTGTTTGTGGCTTGGCTGGTTATGGGGCCATGCTGAACAAACGAGCTTGCAAGCCGAAGCCGAATTAGTGATTTATGAAAATAATGTCAAAATCAGTGAGCTAAGCAACGAAAATCAGGCCTTGCAACGGCGGTTGGCGGCATTACGGGCTGAAAAAACAGCCGGATTTGTATCGGGTGATAATCGTAACGATTTGCGCCGGGTGATTGCAAAACAGATCGCAAATGGTGTGAATCCAGAACAAATTGTACAATCTATTCAGTCTCTTGGTCGGCCAATTAATTGCCGTGTCGTTGCCACAAATGATGTGGCGGTGGCAACGCCGCTCTATGGCGGACCTGAATCTAAACTGTCTTTGTTTAATGGCGGACTGAACCTGTTTATTGAGGGAAGTGCTGGTCAGCAGGCACAGCGTGATACCCCTTGGTTTGACCCAAACGCCCCCATTAAAATTCGCCAAGTGTTTCTAAATGGGCAAAAGACCGTTTCGGGCACATTGCCCATGGAAACCATCATTCCTGCCGAAGACTGGGTGCTAAAATTGCGCTATGAAAAGGCTGATTTGCAAGGCTATGTAACGGCGACTGTGCTCAATTGCCCATTGCGTTGACAAAAACCGCGGTGTCACTTGATTGATTTGGGGGTCAAACGGCTGGCCGTTGCATCTCAAACAGTTTGGTGATTTGCGCATAATCCATATATCCAAGCCGTGCCAGCGGTTGATAGATCGTCACATCAACCTTGCCATCGACAATCACATCATCGGCAATATGAATACCTGTCACGGTGCCAAGCACAATGGTCGACGCGGCCCCATCTTTTGGGGCTGGCAGATCAATGGTCTGCCATAAATGACATTCGAGTGCGGCGGGTGCGGCTTTGACTCGCGGTACCGAAACGGTTTCACCATCAGCCATGGCAAGACCAGCTTTGGTAAATTCATTGGTGCCATAGGGGAAACTGCCTGAACTGATATTCATCGCATCGCCAAGGGCGGCACTTACGATATTCACCACAAATTCTTTGGTTTCCAGAACGTTGCGCAACGAGTCCTTTGCTGTGTCGCCGCCTGGTGCGCTACTGAACATAACCATCGGTGGTTGTTCGGCAATGGCATTAAAATAGCTATAGGGTGCCAGATTCACCGATCCATCATTGCCGCGGCTTGAAATCCAACCAATTGGCCGGGGCGACACAATGGCTTTTAACGGGTTGTGTGAGAGGCCGGCCTGAAGATGTGTTCCGGGGGTGAAAAACATGGTATCTCCTGTGTAACGCTGCGCGTGTATATAGGCTACAATCGAAACAAACGGCAAGCCCTTATCATGGTCAGTGCGGTGCAATAAATGGTAAATAATAGTTTGAAAAAAGGGTTTTGGAATGATTGATCTTTACAGCTGGGCCACGCCAAATGGTCAGAAAATTTCTATTGCGCTCGAAGAATTAGGCCTCGCTTACAATCTACATTTAATCAATATCGGGGCTGATGAACAATTTGCCCCGCATTTTCTGGCCTTCAGCCCGAACAATAGGATCCCAGCAATTATTGATCACGATGGGCCAGATGGCCAGCCAATAAGCCTGTTTGAATCGGGTGCCATTTTATTTTATTTGGCTGAAAAAACTGGCCAGTTGATGCCGCATGATCCACATGGCCGGGCAGATGTGATGCAATGGCTGATGTGGCAGATGGGCGGGTTTGGTCCAATGTTGGGCCAAGCGCACCATTTTACCATGCATGCCAAGGACCAAGACTATGGCAAGCAACGTTATTACAAGGAAGCCAACAGGTTGTATGGCGTTTTGGACCGCCGGCTTGCCGCGCATGAATTTGTTGCCGGCAAGGATCTGTCAATTGCCGATATGGCGATATTCCCCTGGACGCGTACAGTCTGGCGTCAAGGTGTCGATCTTAATGATTACCCGCATGTGGTGCGGTGGCGCCGTATGCTGATTAACCGGCCGGCATTTCTTGCCGGGGTTCAGGTTGGCGCGGCGGCCCGTGCCGAAACAAAAGATATGAAAGCACAAGATTGGGTGGATCAGTTTAGTGGCGTCACAGCGACCAGCTAGCTTGGTTCTTTTTCGCCGTCAAAGCGCAATGTACATGCCCCGGTAACAACTTGGGTAAATAATGATTCTTTACACATAACATGTTGCGGAGTTGGCATACCTGATTCTTGCCGCCAAATGGTGCCAATCGACAAAATGGCCAGCAGGCCAAGAAGAATCCACATTGTTCGGCTCATCAGCGGCCTCCCCAATTGCATCATGTGCTACCAGTTGGTGATATGGTCAGGCAGATCATCTTCGTCAATGGCTGTTTCTGGAAAAATACGCCCGGCCACCGACTGACCGGCCGCAACTGGGCTCATTGGGTTGCCACTGATCAGCGGATGCCAATCAGGCAATGATTTGCCTTCATACAACAAGCGGTAGGCACAGCTCGCCGGCATCCAGCGCAATTGCGGTAAATTATCCATCGACAGGACAATGCAATCTGGCACATGGTCTTTGCGGTTCTGGTAATCGCAACAGCGGGCTGTTTTGCAATCAAGCAACTTACACCCTACATCGGTGTAGTAAATGTCATTGGTGTCGACATCTTCAAGTTTGAGAACACAGCATTTCCCGCACCCATCACATAATGACTCCCATTGTGTTGGTGTCATTTCGTCGAGGGGGGTGTGTTGCCAAAAAAATTCGTCTTGCACAATATATCCCGGTAACTGTCTTCTGTCTTCGCGATGTAACGGCGCCCCAGCGGCGTGGCGGTATAATCGTGGCCGAGCTGATGCTGTAGCACCATACCAGCTTGTGACCGGAAAAACACTCACAACTAGCAAGATAGAATTTCCGCATACGGATAAAACGCTTATCACAATGA
>CAJWSS010000046.1:0-10257 GCA_913045915.1 uncultured Alphaproteobacteria bacterium
AAATCCTTTTCGCCAAAAATGGCATAATCGGCGGGCACATGCTGAAATAACTTAAAGACAATGGTGGCAACGCCGGTAAAAAAATGGGGCCGGGAATCGCCTTCCATTGGCAGAGCAACACCAGATGGCACGATATGGGTCGCATGCTGGTCACTATACATGACCCGCGGTGCATAAATCGCATCGACCCCACCAGCCGCTGTGATGATTTGCTGATCCGCTTCAAAATTGCGGGGGTAGCTGTCGAAATCCTCACCCGCGGCAAATTGTGTTGGATTGACATAAATGCTGACAACGACCCGCTTGGCGGTTTTTTTGGCGGCAGTCACAAGTGCCAGATGCCCGTCATGGATGGTCCCCATTGTTGGCACCAGACATATTGTGTCGCCGGCCGCGCGCCAGTCGCCAATGGCGCGGCACATATCATCTGGAGCGGTAAAAACCATCATCGGTGACGACCTGTTAATTTTTTGGCCAGAATAGATGTTGTTCTAACGGAAACGACTCATTGACAACAGCCTTATGAAAGGCTGCGGCCGCGGCGCTTATATCGGTCTGCAAATTGGCATATTTTTCCACAAATTTTGGGGTGAACCCGTCATAGAGACCCAAAATATCCTCGGTAACCAGAATTTGTCCATCACAGGCCGGCGAGGCGCCAATGCCAATTGAAGGGACCGAGCACTTGGCGGCAATAGAGGCGGCAACCGGCTCAATGATGCCTTCCATCACAATGCCAAAAACGCCGGCATCGCACATGACGCTGGCATCGCTGGCAAGTTGTTCGGCTTCTTCAGCCGTGCGACCGGTAATACGAAAGCCGGATTTTGATGTGGCTTTTTGCGGAAGCAAGCCAATATGCGCCAAGACCGCAATATCTGAGTCAACAAGCCGCGCCACATGCCCGGCCATGTGACTGCCGCCTTCCAGCTTCACCCCGTCAGCTCCGGTTTCATCCAGCACCCGCCGTGCGGTTGCCAGTGCCTGTTCAGGGCTGTCTTCATAACTGCCAGCGGGCAAATCAATGATCACAACAGCCTTTTGCCGCCGCCGCATCACCGCCTGGCCATGCCGGATCATCATATCGAGATCGGCGCCTTGTGTGGTGTCCATGCCGTATACAACCATGGCCACTGAGTCGCCCACCAACAACAAATCGCAATGTGGATCAAGCGCGTGCGTCATTGGCGCTGAATAAGCCGTCAGGCACACAATTTTACGTTGCCCTTTAAGCGATTTAAAATGCGTGATGCGCGCGGACTCTACCATGATTCTTGTTATCACCCCAGAATGGGGCATAACCCTGTTCGATTGTGGCCGTGATGGTTTGAAACCATATAAGAGCGTGTCATTAGCATAGAATCCAAAGAGGGGCGACAGATTTTTACCACCTGTTTGGCGCTCATGGGGCCTCTTAGACACACCGGCAAACATATTGGCAAACGCCCTGGCAAACGCTGGATAAAGCTTGACCGTTGCGACTGGACTGCTAGCATTTTGGCGGCCTTTGTCGGTTATGGGCAAATGATCAGATTTTTTTGTGATGCCGCCAGTTCTGACGGTGATTTACAAAGCCATGTACAAAGAGGGTGTTATGAGCCGACCAACCATCATTATGGCGGCGCCGAATGGAGCGCGCAAAGTCAAAACCGACCATCCACAGCTACCGGTATCGATTGATGAGACAATCGCCGCGGCCAAAGCCTGCCATGCCGAAGGGGCCAGTATTCTGCATGCCCATGTACGGGGTGATCAGGATGAACATGTGTTGGATGTCGCCCGCTATAAAACCCTATTGGCGGGGTTGCGTGAACAGGTGCCGGATATGCTGGTTCAGGTCACCACCGAAGCTGTTGGCATTTATTCACCGCAACAACAATATGATGTGGTGTTTGGCGTAAAGCCAGATTTTGTGTCGGTGGGGTTGCGCGAAATGCTGGCGGATGACAGTGCCACAGCGCATCGTCTGGCCAAGGATTTCTATCACCGGGCGCAAGCTGAACAGATCTATGTCCAGCATATTTTGTATGACGCGCATGATATCACCCGCATGCGGACAGCCATGAAAACCGGTATTGTGCCGGCTGGTGCCCCGCATGTGCTATTGGTATTAGGACGCTATGCGGCGGATTTCCAGTCAGACCCATCTGAACTTGCGCCCCTGCTAGGGGACGGGTTGCCAGATATGGCAAGCTGGTCGATTTGCGCCTTTGGTTATAAGGAATATGAGGTGATGATGGCGGCGGTAGCCGCTGGTGGCCATTGCCGGGTTGGATTTGAAAATAACATGCATTTAAAAGACGGACAGTTGGCAGCTGATAACGCCGCGCTGATTCGCCAGCTTGCCGTATCGGTACGGCCGGCAACCCGCGAAGAAACCTTGCAAATTTTCACCGCATAGAGTGACGGCGCACCGGTTGGTGCGGCCCAATTTCAGCGGCTCTGCCTTGGTCTATTCGGCGGCGTCCTCCCAGCTGTCCAACGGGGGGCACGCACAAATCAAATTGCGGTCGCCAAAGGCATTGTCAACCCGGCCAACAGGCGGCCAGTATTTATTTGCCTGCCGGTCGCCGGCAGGGGCACCAGCTTGTTGCCGGCTGTAGGGATGTGACCAGTCATCCGCCATGATGGCCGCTGCGGTATGGGGGGCGTTGACCAGAGGATTGTCATTATCTGGCCAGACACCGTCGCGGATGTTACGGATTTCAGCCGCAATCGCCAGCATGGCGTCACAAAACCGTTCAATCTCAGCCAATGACTCTGATTCGGTTGGTTCGATCATCAAGGTGCCGGCAACCGGAAAGGACATAGTGGGGGCATGAAAGCCAAAATCAATCAGGCGCTTGGCAATATCTTCATTGCTGATGCCGCAAGCCGCCTCAATCGGACGAATATCCAGAATACATTCATGGGCCACGCGCCCGTTGCGACCGCTATAGAGAACCGGAAAATCATCACCCAGCCGTGCGGCAATATAATTGGCCGATAAAATGGCGGTGGCGGTGGCTTTGGCAAGGCCGGATGCCCCCATCATCAAAATATACATATAGGTAATGGGCAAAATTCCAGCCGACCCATAGGGCGCGGCGCTTACCGCGCCCTCACCATCTGCCGGGTGTCCGGGCAGAAATGGGGCCAGGTGCGCCGCAACGCCAATCGGTCCGACCCCCGGGCCACCCCCGCCATGCGGAATACAGAATGTCTTGTGCAGATTGAGATGCGATACATCAGCCCCAAATTCAGGGAGCGCGCAATGCCCGACTAGCGCGTTCAGATTGGCCCCATCAACATAAACCTGGCCGCCCGCCGCATGAACGATCGCGCAAATCTCATCTATAGCTTCTTCAAAAACCCCATGTGTAGACGGGTATGTCACCATCAATGCCGCAATATGTGTGCGGTGCGTGTCTATTTTCGCCTTGAGGTCATCGATATCAACATTGCCCTGTTCATCGCATTTCACCACCACAACTTTTAGTCCAGCAAGGGCGGCTGATGCTGGGTTGGTGCCGTGAGCAGATGACGGAATCAAGCAGATATTGCGATGACCCTCGCCGCGCGATTCATGATAGCGGGTGATCGCCAACAACCCGGCAAATTCACCCTGTGATCCGGCATTTGGTTGAAGCGATATGGCTGCATAGCCGGTTGCCTCGGCCAGCATATGTTCAAGTTCGGCGATCAATTGCTGGTACCCTTCGGTTTGATCTGCTGGCGCATAGGGGTGAATAGTGGCAAATTCAGGCCAACTGATCGGCATCATTTCAGCTGTTGCATTTAGCTTCATTGTGCATGACCCAAGCGGGATCATACAGCGGTCAAGTGCCAGATCACGATCGGCCAGCTGGCGCATATATCGCATCATTTCGGTTTCGGTATGATATTTATGGAATACCGGGTGCGTCATAAAAGCGGTGCGGCGTTCAAGTGTGGGTGGCAATGATGTCCCACATTGATCGGCCGCCACCAATGTGGCTTTGCCGCTGATCGCGCCAATCAGCGCAAATAATGTATTTTCATCACTTGTTTCGTCAAAGCTGACCGCTACACCGCCGTCAAGAGGCCGCAGATTAAACCCACCTTCTAGCGCCTTGGCGATCAATTCATCACGGTCGTCTGGTGCGTCAATGACGACCGTGTCAAAAAACCGGTCATGACGTATCTGCCGGCCAGCGGCCCGCATGGTGGCGGCAAATTGACAGGCCATTTTATGGGTATGGGTGGCGATTTTACGCAAGCCATCCGGCCCGTGCCACAGGGCATAAAACCCCGCCATAACGGCCAGCAAAACTTGTGCGGTGCAGATGTTAGATGTGGCTTTTTCGCGTCTGATATGTTGTTCACGCGTTTGCAGGGCCAGCCGATAGGCGGGCTGGCCGTGCTGGTCTTGTGACACGCCGACAAGCCTGCCGGGGATGGCGCGTTGTAGGCGCTGATGGGTGGCGAAAAACGCCGCATGCGGGCCGCCATATCCAAATGGGACACCAAATCGCTGGGCACTGCCAATGGCCATATCAGCGCCCAGCTCGCCCGGTGATGTCAGCAACGTCAGTGCCAATAAATCACAACACACAATCGCCATGCCGCCACCAGCATGCGTCACGTCAATATCAGCCGCAATATCGCGCAAATTACCACTACTGCCGGGGTAGCTGATCAAGCTGCCGAAACAACCGTCTGGCAGATTTTTTGGCATCGCTGTTATGTCAATCTGGATGCCAAGGGGCTTGGCCCGAGTGCGCAATACGCCAATTGTTTGCGGATGCGTGTCGGGGTCGACGATAAATCTAGTGCCGTCGCCTTTATAGGCACGAAAAGCCACGGCCATTGCTTCGGCGGCGGCGGTGGCCTCGTCAAGCAGAGACCCATTGGCAATATCGAGGCCGGTCAGATCAGCCACCATTGTTTGAAAATTCAGCACCGCTTCTAATCGCCCTTGTGAAATTTCTGGCTGGTAGGGCGTATAGGCGGTGTACCAAGCAGGGTTTTCCAGCACGTTGCGCTGAATGACCGGTGGGGTATGGCAATTGTAATAGCCCATGCCGATTAATGATGTGACAGCGTCATTTCGGTTTGCCAGACCGCGTATAACAGCCAATGCCTGATGTTCTGAATGGGGGGGCGGCAAATCCATTTCACTCTTGCGCCGGATTTTGGCGGGAATGACTGAATCAAGCAGATCATCCAAAGAAGAGCTGTTCACCGTTGCCAGCATTGTTGTGATATCAGCCTCAGTCAGGCCAATGTGGCGGGTGGCAAAAGCGGCATGCGGAACTGGCTTTGGTGTCATAACATTTCCTTCCATCAAAACAAATGGCGTGTCAGCGACGGTGATACGGCGCCGCATTGGGCCTTATCATTCAGTCAATCATGGCTTTATATTGGTCTTCATCCATCAGATCATCGAGGTCAGACGGGGCGTTCAGCTTGACCTTAAACAGCCAGTTTTCCATCGCTTCATCAGGTGTGATGGCGGCAAGGTCATCGGCAAGTGCGCTATTTACATCAATAATTTCGCCGCCAGCCGGGCTGTAGATATCAGAGGCCGCTTTGACCGATTCAAAAACGGCAACCGCATCGCCTTTGGTAACATTGGTGCCAATATCCGGCAGTTCGATAAAAACAATATCGCCAAGCTGTTCAACAGCGTGCGGTGAAATGCCAATTTCGGCAATATCACCATCCAGTCTTACCCACTCATGGTCTTCTGAAAATTTAAGCATGTTGGTCTCCTCCTAATGATAACGCGGATCAAAAATAGTGATCATCTGAAATATTGATGTTGGACAAAGGGAAGGGCGCTGACAGTGATTGCTGTTGGTGTGCCACGGGTGTCTGCGAGCAGGGATGTGCCGGCGACCGCAAATTCCGCCTCGACAAAGCCAAGTGCCGCCGGGCGGTCCAGACTAGGGGCAAAACCACCCGAGGTGACAGACCCAACGGGCTTGTCATTATGGCGCAAGATCACCCCATCACGTACCGGGCGCGCGCCACTGGCAGACAACCCCACAAGACGGCGTTTTGGCCCGGTTTTCAACTCGTCAATTATCCGTGCGGCCCCCGGAAAATCAGCCGCATCGCGTCGTTTTTTTGAAATGGCAAAGCCAAGACCGGCTTCGACAGGCGTGATGGTTTCGTCAAGCTCATGCCCCCATAATGGCAGGCCAGCCTCCATACGCAATGTATCACGCGCGCCAAGCCCAGCAAGCGTGACCAGACCTGTAGACAGGCAGGCATCGCAAAATGCGGTGGCAGCACCGGCTGGTATGGCAATCTCAAATCCATCCTCGCCGGTATATCCAGACCGGCTGATCAATAAATCTGTGCCGTTAAAATCAAAATGCCGCAGCTGCATAAACCGAAAATCATCAAGATTTAATCCCAGCATGCCAAGAATATCTGCCGATTTCGGTCCTTGTAATGCCACCAATGCCCGGTCAGTGCGATGGGTCAGCTTTGTTGTGGCATCAAGGTGTTTTTCAAGGTGGGCGATGTCATGGTCTGCGCGGCCAGCATTCACTACCAGATAAAAAATATCTCCCATGCGGCCAATCATCAAATCATCCAAAACACCGCCCTGGTCGTTCAGGAATAGCGAATAGCGCAAACGCCCATCACCGATGCCAGCAATATCGCTAGGAGTTAATGCCGCCAGATCAGCCGCCGCCCGGTCGCCACTGATTTCTATTTGCGCCATGTGCGACACGTCAAATAAACCGGCCGATTGGCGTGTTGCCAAATGCTCTGCTTTGATGCCATTGGCATATTGTACCGGCATGTCCCAGCCGGCAAAGGGCACCATGCGCGCATTATGGGCGCGATGAAATGCATGAAGTGGTGTTTGT
This sequence comes from uncultured Alphaproteobacteria bacterium, assembly GCA_913045915.1. GTDB lineage: Bacteria > Pseudomonadota > Alphaproteobacteria > Puniceispirillales > Puniceispirillaceae > UBA3439. The sequence goes on from CAJWSS010000046.1 coordinate 6,846, forward strand.
TTTATGCTCATGCCATCCCCCATGGCTCACGTCAAAAAGCCATATACCATGCATGGTATAGGCCCCCTCTGTCGCGAAACCTGAGAGATTTGCCGGTGACCGGTGTTGCGGTCTTGAACTGGCTTGGCCATGGTCGGGCTGGACCAGCTACCGGGTGTCCCCGTCGGTGGGCACTGCCGTGCCACTTTCCAGATTGCTCACATGAAAGAGTTCTTTTACCTGAGAGTTTCCGGGGGGTTGCTCCTTCGGTGGACCCTGTATCACCGGCGCTGATATCAGCAATGGAATTAGGGTCGCTCTCCCCTCTCATGTATCGAGCGATACAAAGGCTATCGCAGTTCATTTACTTGTGCAAGCGCATGACAATGCCTGATGCTGGCTGATTTATGATTTTTTATGGCAGTGGGGCTATTTTGTTTTTGTTGCCATGGTGCACCGCTTGTGAAACCCCACCAGCATCCCCATATACGCATCAGCATCGTCAAAGATGTGTCACGAAAATGTGAAGCCGGGTATAACAGGCTGGTCTGGCGTTGCGTCGCCGTTATTATAGAGGATATGTGTGCTATGCCGGAGTCATGCCCAATCTGGGATCTAAATGATCTTTATTCAGGCATTAACGATGTCAAACTAACGTCTGATGTGGCGGTTTGCCGGAAATCTGCGGCATCCTTGCAAGATAGCTGGCAAGGCCGGCTGGCCACAGCGTCAGCTGAAGATTTGGCGTCAGTGATCGGTCACTATGAGCATTTGCTCGAACAATTTGGCCGTGTGCAAAGCCACGCCCAATTACTGTTTGCCGCCAATACAGCAGACCCTGAAATTGCCAGACACCATCAATCAATGCGCGAAGTAGGCGCAGAAATTCACGCAAAAATCTTGTTTGTTGAGCTTGAACTTGCCCGTTTTGATGACGCGCATATGCAGTCTCTTTTGCAAACCCCATCTTTGGCGCATTTCGCGCCATGGTTGCGCCGTGTTCGGGCGATGGCGCCCTATCAGCTGGCCCCAGAAATTGAACAGATGATCGCCGAGCGCGCGCCAACAGGCAGTGCCGCTTGGGTGCGGTTGTTTGATGAGACCACCACATCTATGCGGTTTCCATTTCAAGGGCGTGAGGTGACTGAGGCGGAAATTCTAGATGCGCTGTCTCATCAGGAAGCTGATGTGCGTGCCGCGGCAGGCCAGTCATTATCCACAACATTAAAATCGCATGAACGCTTATTGTCGCTGACCCTCAACACCATTGCCAAGGATAAACAGATTGAAGATGGCTGGCGTGGTTTTAACCGGCCGGTGGCATCGCGCAATCTGGCAAATGATGTGGATGATGAGGTTGTCGATGCGCTGGTTGCGGCGGTGAACGGGCGCAACGCCGATTTGACACATCGCTATTATCAGTTGAAAGCCAAATGGATGGGGGTCAAACAGCTAAATTGGTGGGACCGTAATGCCCCGTTGCCCGGGGATGATGACCGGCAATTTAGCTGGGATGAAGCGCGCCATATTGTGCTCGATGCCTTTGCCGGGTTTGATCCAAAAATGGCTGAAATCGCCGCCCCATTTTTCAACAATAATTGGATTGATGCGGCCCCACGTGCTGGCAAGAGTTCTGGTGCCTTTTCGCACCCAGTCGTGCCATCAGCGCACCCCTATATTCTGATGAATTTTGCCGGCAAATCGCGTGACGTGATGACACTGGCGCATGAAATGGGCCATGGCATTCATCAATCGCTGGCCGCAGATCAGGGCTATTTAATGTCGGACACACCACTGACATTGGCCGAAACCGCATCTGTGTTTGCCGAGATGCTCACCTTCCGGCATTTGCTGGATAGTCAAGATGATGCCAAGGCCCGTCGCTATCTGCTCGCCGGAAAAGTTGAAGACATGTTGAATACTGTTGTGCGGCAGGTGGCGTTTCACAATTTTGAAACACAGTTTCACGACCAGCGCCGGGCCGGTGAATTAACCGCGGATGAAATTGCCGATATCTGGATGGAAACACAGCGTGCCGCCTTGGGGCCAGCGATAAAAATTGGCGATGATTACCGGCCAATCTGGAGCTATGTGCCGCATTTTGTGCATACGCCATTTTATGTCTACGCCTATGCGTTTGGCGATTGTCTGGTCAATGCATTATGGCAGCAATATCAGGTTTGCGTGCAACAGGGTGATGCCGCTGGCTTTATCGCACAATATACGCATTTGCTGATGGCTGGCGGTACCGAACGCTATGACGTGGCGCTTGAGCGGTTTGACCTTGATGCCAGCCAAGCCGCTTTCTGGTCGTTAGGGCTGGATATGGTAAGTGATATGATTGATGAGTTGGAAAGTCTGACGTAATGGCATCTGAACAAGATAATGGCCGGGTGGATGGCCGCCCATTTGGTGGTCGTTTGCGGCGCTATGCGCGTGTCACAACGACAATGGGCGGGCTGGCGGCACGTGTGGCGGGTGAACGCTATCTTGGCTGGGACATTGACCGGGCCAAACATGCCGCAGATTTACGCCAGGCACTTGGCGGGCTGAAAGGCCCGATCATGAAAGTGGCTCAAATTCTATCAACCATACCAGATGCCCTGCCGCCAGAATATGCAGATGAACTTGCCGGACTGCAGGCTGATGCCCCAGCCATGGGATGGTTGTTTACCAAACGGCGTATGGCAAGTGAACTTGGCGCTGATTGGCAACAGAAATTTAACCAGTTTGATCGTGAAGCGATTTCGGCCGCCTCGCTTGGGCAGGTGCATCAGGCAGTTGGGCAGGACGGCCAAAAACTGGCGGTTAAATTACAATATCCAGATATGCAATCGGCGATTGAGGCTGATTTACGTCAGTTGAAATTATTGTTTCAACTCTATGAACGCTATGATTCAGCGATTTCAACATCGGATATTTATGACGAATTGTCTGAACGGCTGTATGAAGAGCTTGATTACCGCCGTGAGGCGCAGAATATGCAACTCTATCGCTATATGCTGGCAGATGAATCTTGTGTTGTTGTGCCCCAGCATCGGCCTGAATTATCAACCGAACGCTTGTTGACAATGAACTGGCTGGATGGCACCCGCCTGATGCCATTTTTAGATACCAATCCAGATCAAGACACCCGCAACAAGATTGCCAAACATATGTTCAGGGTATGGTATGTGCCCTTTTATTATTATGGCGTTATTCATGGTGATCCGCATCTTGGCAATTATTCAATCGCCAGTGATCACCGCATCAATTTGATGGATTTTGGATCAATCCGGCTGTTCCGGCCAGAATTTGTTGCTGGTGTCATAGAGCTTTACAAAGCCTTGCGTGATGATGATAAGGCACAGGCCGTTGATGCCTATGAACGATGGGGGTTTGTCGGCCTTGATAACGAAGCCATTGATGTTCTTAATATGTGGGCAGGGTTTAT
>CAJWSS010000047.1:0-10158 GCA_913045915.1 uncultured Alphaproteobacteria bacterium
TGGCAACAGATTTTGGACAGCGCCCTAAAAACAAACTTGCGCCAACATCAGGAAATAACCCGATTGCAGACTCAGGCATAGCAAAACGCGTTGTTTCGGTCATCACAATATGCTGGCTATGTTGGGCCAGCCCGGCCCCGCCGCCCATAACAATGCCATCACAAAGGGCGATCACCGGTTTGCCAAATTCAATCAACGCAACATCTGCTAAATATTCTGCACGAAAATAGGGCTCAGCCCCGGCTGGATCACCCGAAACTGCCAATTGGCGCGCATATTTTATGTCACCACCAGCACAAAACGCTCGTGGGGATGAACTGCACAACACCACATGCGTAATTGCGTCATCGCTCGCCCAACGCGATAGCTGAGCGGTGAACGCCAAAACCATATCCATGCTCAACGCATTTAGGGCATCTGGCCGGTCAAGCGTGATCAGCCCGGCTGATGCGATTTGTTCAAAGTGAATATCGGAATGAGGCATTGCACATCTGATTTCTGCTGGGTATTAAGATTTAGAGACGAACAGTAGCGGAAAACCATCGCCATGAGTAGAGGCCAATATCCAAACACCCGTATGCGGCGCAACCGTATGCAGGCCTTTTCGCGGCGGCTTGTCGCCGAAAACCGGCTAAGCACTGACGATCTGATATGGCCGCTATTTGTGATTGAGGGTGATCAGCAAACCGAGGCAATTGATGCCATGCCCGGCGTCTCGCGCCATTCGATTGACCGTCTGCTCGAACAAGCCGAGCAAGCTGTTGACCTCGGCATTCCAGCCATCGCCATCTTTCCATCTATTGATGCAAGCTTAAAAGACCCATCGGGTAGCCTCGCCCAAGATGGCGATAATTTGGTGTGCCGTGCGGTACGGGCGGTGAAATCAGCCTATCCAGAACTCGGCATTGTTTGTGATGTAGCCCTCGACCCCTTTACCGATCATGGTCATGACGGGGTGATGCGTGCTGATGAAATTTTAAATGACGAAACTGTTGAAATTTTATGCCAGCAAGCCATCCATCAGGCCAATGCCGGCTGTGACATTATCGCACCGTCGGATATGATGGATGGCCGGGTCGCGGCTATTCGCGCGGCGCTTGATGATGCCGGCCACCAAAATGTGCAAATCATGGCCTATGCCGCAAAATATGCATCCAGCTTTTATGGGCCGTTTCGTGACGCCGTCAAAGCGGGGGCGTCACTTGGTAAATTTGGCAAATCCACCTATCAAATGGACCCGGCCAATAGTGATGAGGCAATGCATGAAATCGCACTTGATCTTGCCGAGGGTGCAGATTTGATCATTATCAAACCCGGCCTGCCCTATCTTGATGTGTTGGCACGCGCAAAAGCTGAATTTGGCGTACCATGCGTTGCCTATCAAGTATCTGGTGAATATGCGATGCAATGCGCCGCTTTTGCTAATGGGTGGCTTGATCGGGACCGCACAATACTAGAAACGATGATGGCGTTTCGGCGGGCGGGTGCGGATGCGGTATTGACCTATTTTGCCCCGGACATTGCTAAACTTCTTCACCAGCAACGTTAAATACGCTACCAGCGATATAGCGTTAGATGCTATATTATCGCCCACACGAACTATACCTGCCACATATAACCAGACAAGGCATAAGACGCATTATCGGGGAGAGCCGCCATGTCAGTAACAGCCAATGATATTCGTGCCGCCGCAACGGCGCTTGAGGGTCAGGTCATTCGCACGCCAATGCTGGCCGCCCCCCTTTTGTCGCGGCAATTTGGATGCGATTTATATGTAAAGCTTGAATGCCAGCAATACACCTCGTCCTTTAAGGCGCGTGGTGCCTATATTGCGATGCAAAGCCTAAACACCGCCCAGCGGCAGGCTGGGGTGATTGCCATGTCTGCCGGCAATCACGCACAAGCGGTTGCCTATCATGCCGAACGTATGGGCATGCCGGCAGTGATTGTCATGCCGGCACAAACCCCATTTGCCAAAGTTGCCCGCACACGGGCATATGGCGCTGAGGTGGTGCTGGAAGGGCGCAATCTGAATGAATGTGAAGGCACTGTTAACAAACTAATTGAAGAACGTGGTCTCACCTTGATTCATCCCTATGATAATGAACTGGTTATGACTGGTCAGGGCACAGTCGGGCTAGAGATGCTGGAAGACGAACCCGATCTGGACATCCTGGTGGTGCCGATTGGCGGCGGCGGGTTGATTGGTGGCATCGCTACCATTGCCCGTGAAATGCGCCCTAATATAAAAATCATTGGCGTGCAAACCAAATCCTACCCGACCATGAAACTGGCGGTGGCAGGAAAGGATATCGAATGCGGCGGCGAAACATTGGCCGAAGGCATCGCGGTTAAAAAGCCGGGAGGCGTGACGAAGCCGGTCGTTGCCCAACTTGTTGACGATATTGTTCTGGTGACCGAACGCCAGCTTGAATGGGCGGTTGGCGCGCTGGTTGAACAACAGCGCGTTGTCGCCGAAGGCGCCGGCGCCGCTGGTATTGCCGCCATTTATGGCAACCCTGATATGTTTGCCGGGAAAAAAGTTGGCGCGGTGATTTGCGGCGGCAACATCGATCCACGACTGTTGGCCTCTATTTTAAACCGTAACATGGCCGTTGATGGCCGTATTGCCCGCTTACGTATTGATATTTCGGATGAGCCGGGCATGCTTGCCGCCATTTCAACAGCCATTGGTAAATGCGGCGGGAATATTGTTGAAATTTATCACCAGCGTTTATTTTATGACGTTCCCGCCAAGCTGGCAAAAATTGATGCTGTGATCGAAACCAGAGGCCCGGCGCATGTTGATGAAATTATTGCCGCGCTTCGCGCCGCTAATTTTCAGGTCAGACAGCTTGAAGACAGTGCCAGCTAGCTGGCTATATTTAATAAATCTTGATTTCCCGTCCGGGTTGTTGGCATTCTGCGGCTATGGATCAGGACAAACGATTACATCGTAGCAAACCATTGCCAATGCGATTGAGCATGCGCAGTGGGTGCCCCTATATCACCGGCAAAACCGAACAACGCATCGCTGTGGATATAGATTTTCAACCATCTGTCCACGATTCTCTGGCCCGCGCCGGGTTTAGACGGGTTGAAAACTGGGTCTATAAACCCGCCTGCCCCAACTGCACTGCCTGTCTGCCATGGCGGGTAAATGTTGGGCAATTCCGGCCAAGCCGTAATATGGCGCGGATCATCTCGACAAACCGTGACCTGACACGCCGGCTTGCTGACGCCCAGCCAACAGACCAGCATTATCAGCTTTTTAAATCCTATGTGACCAGCCGCCATGATGACGGGCAGATGGCGCGCATGGATCGCGACGATTTCAACAGCATGATCAGCAACAGCCCGATTGAAACCATGCTGATCGACTATGTTGACCAAGACCACCAGCTTGTGGGGTCTGTGTTAACCGATATGCAACAAGATGGGATGAGCGCTGTTTATAGTTTTTTTGACCCGGCGGCGGCGCATCGTTCGCTTGGCACCTATATGATCATAGACCTGATTAATTGTGCTGTTGATCTCAAACTGCCGTGGCTATATCTCGGCTACTATGTCGAACAAAGCCAGAAAATGCGGTATAAAGCCCGCTTTCAGCCGGCAGAAATTTTCCGTGACGGTAGCTGGCAGGTATTTGGGCATAATGATGACCGATAAGTATGGCAGCCCACGCATTTTTATAAGGACCCCGTATGACTGTATCTTTTGAAACTTTGCGAGATGCCGACCAACAGACCGTCCGTGGGGCTGTGCGGTCCGGGGCGTATCAAGATCACACCGCTGGCCTTGCCACCGGTTATCTGCAGGCCAATCTGGTGATTGTCGAGGACATCTATGCGCTGGATTTTATGCGCTATTGTCAGAGAAATCCAAAGCCTTGCCCGGTGGTTGGCGTGAGCGATACCGGCAATCCCATGATGACGACGCTAGGTCAGGATATAGATATCCGCACCGATGTGCCGTCATATAATATTTACCGCCACGGCCAGTTGACTGACAATTGCACTGATATCAAACATCTATGGCAAGACAATATGGTTGCCTTTGCGCTTGGGTGTTCATTTACCTTTGAACATGCCATTTTGCGGGCCGGGTTTCCGCTCTGGCATGTCGAAAACAACCGCACTGTACCAATGTTCAGAACCACCATTAATACGGTCAAGGCCGGCCCATTTTCCGGTCCCATGGTGGTGAGCATGCGGGCGATTGCAGCGGACCGTCTTGATGAGGTAAAAGCCATTTCGGCGCAATTCCCGCTCGCCCACGGTGCGCCGGTGCATTGGGGTGATCCTGCAGAAATTGGTATTGCTGACCTTGCGGCACCTGACTGGGGAGACCCAACCCCGCTTGGCGATGGTGAAGTGGCGGTCTTTTGGGCTTGTGGCGTGACCCCGCAAGCGGCGATTATGCGTGCTGCATTACCCCTATGTATCACACATAAACCCGGCCAAATGCTGATCACTGACATCAGCGATACGGCCGAAACGCCCATAAAGGCGGCCGAATAACCGCCGTTTTATGCGCCGGCAAGCCTCTAGTTCCAGCTATTTTTGAAACTAGGTAAAGCGGGCCGGTCGCGGAAAACCATTAGGCGGCAATTTGCCAGCGCCGCCGCGGCGGGCAAGCCATGTTGTCAGGTCGGTTTCTGTTCGCACCCGGCCACCACCAGCCTGCCAGCTCAACCCCTTGGCCGAGTCAAACACCACGATATCAGCCAACCCACCATCCTTAAAGCGTTGTAAAATAACCCCTTTGCCGCGGGTCATTTCAGGCACTTCGCTAAGCGGAAATACAATCAGCTTGCGGTTTACACCAACCGACGCCACCATATCGCCATCCACCATGCAACAGGCCACCGCGCGCGCATCGCCCGGCACATTTAATATTTGCTTACCGCTTCGGGTTTGCGCAACCGCCGCATCAATATCAACAACAAGCCCATGACCAGAACTGGCGGCGACCAGCATTTTTCCCGGGACAACGCGCAATAATTTAACAATTGATGCATCAGCCGGCAAATCAACCATCAGGCTGACTGGCTCACCAAAACCGCGCCCGCGCGGCAATTTATCAGCGGCTAGCGTGTAAAAGCGCCCATTTTCTGCAAATAATAAAATTTTGTCAGTGGTTTCGGCATGCATCACAATGCCAGCGGCGTCACCCTCTTTATATTTGAATTCACCGTCTAGGTCCTGATGCCCACGCATTGCCCGAATCCAGCCTTTTTCTGAACAAATGACCGTGATTGGCTCGCGTTCAACCAAAATTTCGGTGGGATCAAAGTCAATTTGTGGCGCCTCGGCAAGCACCGTTTTGCGCGGGTCTGCTCTCACAAATGACGCTTTCATATCTTTGATCTGATCAGCGATTACCGTCCATTGCGACGTCTCGCTCGCCAGCAAATCTCTAAGCGCCGTTTGTTCGGCGACAAGCTTGTCACGTTCCGTCCGCAAGGCCATTTCTTCAAGCCGGCGCAAAGACCGCAACCGCATATCAAGAACCGCATTGGCCTGATTTTCGGTTAACCCAAATTGCGACATTAATTCATCACGCGGATGATCGGCCTCGCGGATAATGGCGATCACCTGATCCAGATTCAAATAAACGACCAAATAGCCTTCTAACACTTCAAGCCGTGTCGCAATGCGGCCAAGTCTGAATTCAGACCGGCGCTGTAGAACAACGCGTCGATGCGCCAGCCACGCATTCAGCGCAGCGCGTAAATCCATCACACCGGGTCGACCCTCCGCATCCAACACATTGAGATTTAACGGCACGCGCACCTCAAGGTCTGAAAGTTTAAACAGACTCTCCATCACCAATTCAGCTTCTAACCGGCGCGATTTTGGTTCAAGCACAATGCGGATATCTTCAGCAGACTCATCACGAATATCAGCCAAAACAGGCAGTTTTTTCGCCTGCAACATTTCGGCAAGACGTTCGATCAACCGTGATTTCTGCACTTGATAAGGAATTTCAGTGACAACAATTTGCCACGCCCCCCCCTTTTCAGTCTCAACCTGCCATTTTGCCCGCACGCGAAAACCGCCACGGCCCGTGGCATAAGCCTCGCGAATGGACTCAGCCGGTTCGACAAGCAGGCCTCCTGTTGGAAAGTCTGGGCCTTTTACAAATTGCAGCAATGTATCAATCGAGGCGTTCGGATGTTTAATCAGATGCAGGGCGGCATCTGCCAATTCGCACACATTATGCGGCGGAATTGAAGTGGCCATCCCCACCGCGATGCCCTGTGCCCCGTTGGCCAGAAGATTTGGCACGCCAGCAGGCAATAAAGCCGGCTCTTCTGACTCGCCATCATAGGTGGGGCGGAAGTCAACGGCATCTTCATCAATACCATCCAGCAACAAACGGGCGACTTCTGTCATTCGCGCTTCGGTGTACCGCATGGCGGCCGCGTTATCACCATCAATATTGCCAAAATTGCCCTGCCCTTCGACAAGCCGGTAGCGCATGGCAAATTCCTGCGCCAAACGCACCATGGCGTCATAAATCGCCGCGTCACCATGAGGGTGAAATTTACCCATGACATCGCCAACAACACGTGCCGATTTTTTAAAGCCTTGGCCGGGATCCAGCTTTAATTGCCGCATGGCAAATAATAAGCGACGATGTACCGGCTTTAACCCATCACGCACATCGGGCAATGAACGAGACGTTATGGTTGATAGCGCATAGGCCAGGTACCGCTGTGACAGCGCATCTGAAAAAGCGGTCTGATCGATATGCTCACCGATTGTTATATCACTGTCACGGCTCATCGCACGGCCTCTTGATTATCAACTGCTTGCTTATAACGGGTTTCGACTATATCTGCCAAGCGTCTGCGTGCCGCCGGAATATCGGCATTATGCGCGGCAAAAACCCGCTTGGCCAGAAAATGCCCGGTCAAATCAAGTCCAGCCACCCAATCATGTGACGGACAAGCCACCCCACCTAAAAATCTGGGCAAGGCCAACAGCCGGTTGGCAAATTGACCGGCGTGATGCCGGCTGACAGCACCGCCCGATTTCGGACTCACATAGGCCAAATTAGTCGTTTCGCCACTGGCGGCGCATCGGTCAAGGTCAAGCTGATAGCCGGCCGCATGCAACAGCCCCAATTCCCACCTGACATAGCCTTCAAGCCAGCCTTCATCATCATCATCCATACTGATCACCGACAACAAGGCATCCGTACCGGCATATAACCTCTCATTCGGCTCACGTTCTGGCAAAGCCCCCTCTAGCAAGGCACAGACCGAGGCCACGCCAGCCAACCGCATGGGCGAATCTAAAAACCTAGCGGCGACAGCCTGCGTTAGTTCCAGTTGCATCTGGCCAAGCTGTTCGCTTAGCCTCGCGCGCCAACTGGCCTGCACGCGGTTGCCAGGTTGTACAGTGCCACGCATTTTCTTTGAGGCGCCGCCGCGCACAAGCCCGGCATGGCGGCCATAATCAGCCGTTAATAGCGAAACCACGGCATTGCCCTCGCCATGCGGCCGCACCGAAATAATGATGGCGTCCGCTTGCCATTCAGGCATTGTAATCTAAATCCCAAATCGAATAACGCGCCGAATCATTCATCCAATCTTTGCGGTATTTAACATGTGCAAACAGATGTATGCGGCGATCCAGCGCCGTTTCTAAGTCTTTACGCGCGGCTGTACCAATGCGCCGCATGGTCTGGCCACCCTTGCCTAAAATTATGCCGCGATGCCCCTCACGCGCAACATAGATCGATAAATGCACTTCGGCACTGCCATCTTCGCGCTCATCCCAATTGTCGGTTTCGACGGTTAACTGATAGGGCAATTCTTGATGTAGATTCAAAAACAGTTTTTCGCGCAAAGTTTCTGCCGCCAATAAGCGTAGCGGCATGTCTGACAAATCATCCGGGTCAAAAAGATAGGGGCTGTCCGGCATTTGCGCCGCCAACCATGATTTTAAGTCTTCAACACCGTTTCCAGTTTCTGCCGAAACCATAAATACCCGTTCAAAATCATATTGTTCTGATAATTCTGCGGCGCGTTCCAAGAGCCGTTCTTGGGGTGCCAGATCAATTTTGTTGAGCACCAGAGAGGCGCGCCGCCCGGATGCGGCAAGATTGGCCAGAATACTAGCCGTGTCATCATCAACAGCGCGGCGGGCGCAATCATGAAGCAACAGCAATACATCACCATCTTCAGCCCCCTGCCATGCCGCCTGAACCATCGCCCGGTCCAGCCGCCGTTTTGGTTTGAAAATGCCCGGCGTATCAACAAAAATAATCTGCGTGTCATGATGCATCGCAATGCCACGCACGCGGCTGCGTGTGGTTTGCACTTTTGGCGTCACAATCGATACTTTTTGGCCCACCATGGCGTTCATTAGCGTTGATTTGCCTGCATTTGGCGCACCAATCAGCGCCACAAAACCGGCTTTTGTCATCTTATTAGCTGTGCGGTCATCTACCATTAATTATTGTCTCCGGCTTGCAAACGCGCCAACAGCGCGGCGGCGGCCTTTTGTTCGGCAATCTTGCGGTTGCTCCCACTGGCTGAGTGAGACCCAGCACCCGTAATCACTACCTCATACGTCATTTTTGGGGCGTGATCCGGACCAGATTTGGCAAGTTGCCGATAAACTGGCAAACCCAGCCCCTGTCCGAGTGCCCATTCTTGTAGCCGGGATTTGGCGTCTTTTTCACGGCTTGCCGGTGCGGTACTGGCAAGTGGCCAATGCGCCTTTAAAAAGGTGGCGGCATCAGCCAATCCAGAATCCAGATAAATGGCCGCAAGCAAGCTTTCCATTACATCCGCCAAGACATTATCATTATCGGCAAACCGCATGCCAGGTTGCGTCTGCAAAAAGTCAGCGATATTGAGTTTGCGCGCAACCTTAGCAAGGGTTTCTGTGCGTGCTTCGCTATGCAAACGCAATGACAGCGCGCCTTCATTGTCATCTGGACAATGGTCATAAAAATAATGCGCCAGCAACAAACCCAAAACCCGGTCACCTAAAAATTCCAACCGTTCATAACTTGCCGTTGGCCCAGAAAAACTGGCATGTGTTAAGGCTTGTTGCAAAAGTGACTGATCGGCAAATTTATAGCCAAGCTGCGTTTCAAGTTCGGCAAGTGGGCGCTGTGTCATCACATAATGCCATCACCAAGACGGCCGTAACGGATGGCAAAAGGCCATTTCCATATTTCCCACAAATGAGCACTGCTATTATGGCTAAAAAACAACCGTTCGGCGCGGCCGATTAAATTTTCCGCTGGCACCATGCCGACCGAGGTTGTCCGACTATCGCGTGAATTATCCCGATTATCGCCCATCATGAAATAATGCCCCTCAGGCACCAGAAATACATTCGTGTTATCCAGCACATCATCATCAGATCTCTCCTGAATCAGATAGGATTTACCATTTGGCAATGTTTCTTGATACACCGCAAACCTGATCACATTATACCCATCGCTGGCGGTAGCAAATCCCTTGCGGACGCGGTTAACAGCGACATCATTAATGCGCAAAATACCATCTGTGACCTGAATCCGGTCCCCCGGCAATCCAACAATACGCTTGATAAAGGCAACGGATTCATTTTGTGGCTGACGAAACACAGCAACATCACCGCGTTCTGGTGACGTTTCAAACACACGCCCATCAAACGGCGCCATGCCAAACGGGAATGAATAGCGCGAATAGCCATAAGAATATTTCGAAACAAACAGATAATCACCAACCAGCAAGGTCGGGATCATCGAACCAGACGGGATATTAAATGGTTCAAAAAGCAGGGAACGAAACCCAAGCGCCAAGGCCCCGGCAATGACAATGGTCTTGATAAATTCAAATTTACCTTCGGGCTTGCGTTTTGACATCGTCAACTATCCAATTTAAGTGGCACCGCATTAATAATTACAAACGCCAGCGCGTAAGGGGGTTCGTCGCTAAGCGAGATTGATATCTGGGCCTTATACCCATCTGGGGTCAGTGCCTCAAGTGCCGTTTTGCATTGGCCTGTCAACGACATCACCGGCGCCCCATTGGGCAAGCTTAAGGTTTCTGCCTGTTGCCACCCAAGCCCCGACACCCCGGCCCCAGACAAGGCTTTATAGACAGCTTCTTTTGCGGCAAATCTTTTGGCAAAATAGGCCTTTGGT